>JALYFY010000236.1 GCA_030777385.1 Pseudomonadota bacterium
CCTGCAGATCGCGGCAACCCATGTCGAAGCGCTGGAGCAGGCGCTCGACGGTCTGCCACGCGAGCGCGTCCGCCTGCACATCTGCTGGGGCAATTACGAGGGACCGCATGTCTGCGACATCGACATGGCGAAGGTCTTCCCCCTCCTAATGCGAGTGCCGGCGCGCTACATCCTCTTCGAGACGGCCAATCCCCGGCACGGCCACGAATGGACCGTGTTCCGGAATCGTGCGGATGAGATTCCCGACGACAAGGTACTCATTCCAGGCGCTATCGACAGCACGACAAACTTCGTCGAACACCCGGAGCTGGTGGCGCAACGGCTCGACCGGTTCACGTCCATTCTTGGAAAGGAGCGGGTCATCGCCGGCTCGGATTGCGGTTTCGGCACCTTTGCCGGCTTCGGAGCGGTCGATCCGGAGATCGCTTGGGCTAAGCTCGCGGCGCTCAAGGAGGGGGCACGCCGAGTCGCATGATCCCGCTGTTGCTAATTCCGGGCATGATGTGCGACGCGCGGATGTGGGGCGAGGTTGCATCCACGTTTGCAGAGCGGCCGGTCCATCACGCCCTTCCGGTCGAGGGATCCACGACCACCGCGATCGCCTCGGCTATCCTGCGCGACGCGCCACCGCGCTTTGCCTTGGCAGGCCTGTCAATGGGCGGCATCGTTGCCATGGAAATGCTGCAGCAGGCGCCGGAGCGGATCGAGAGGCTCGCGCTCCTCGATACCAACCCGCGCGCCGAGGCCGACCATGTCAAGCGGCGGCGGGCAGCGCAGATCGAGCGCGTGAAGTCCGGCGATCTTGCAGGTGTCCTGCGCGATGAGATGAAGCCGCATTACCTCTCGCCGCGAGCCAGTGATCCTTCCATCCTCGCGCTGTGCATGCAAATGGCGCTCGACCTCGGACCGGAAATCTTCATCCGCCAATCCCTGGCCCTTCGAGACCGGCCCGACCGCCAGGGCGCGCTGGCCCGTTTCCACCGGCCGGCACTCGTCTTGACGGGCGAGGACGACCGCCTATGCCCCCTCGACCGGCACGAGCTCATGCACGCGCTGATGCCACAATCGCGGTTGGTGATCGTCCCAGACGCAGGACATCTGCCGACATTAGAGAATCCCACCCCAACAATCGCGGCCCTGTGCCGCTGGCTGGAGGAATGATGAACCCGACCCTCCTCAAACTCCTGCGGGGCTGCGACACCCCGACCATATGCAACGCCATTGAGGTCGCTCAGGGCAAACGCGGGTTTGACGCCTTTACCCGCGGGACGATGATTGCGAGCGCACCGGCCGAGCCGCCGATGGTCGGCTACGCAGTCACGGCCCAGTTGAGGGCTAGTGCGCCCTCGATGGCCCCACCGGAGGCCGTGCGCGCGCAACGTATGGCCTATTACCGGGCCATGTATGAGGCGTCCAAGCCATCCATCGCGGTCGTGGAAGATCTCGATTTTCCCGACTGCATAGGAGCCTATTGGGGCGAGGTAAACACGACGATCCACAAGGCCTTCGGCTTGTCGGGCGCGCTCACCAACGGGGTCGTGCGCGATCTCGGGGATTTGCCGGAAGGCTTTCCCGTCGTTGCGGGCAGCATCGGGCCGAGCCATGGCTTCGTGCATGTGGTGAGCGTAGGGGATCCCGTCACCATTTTCGGATTGAGGATTGCCACAGGTGACCTCGTCCATGCCGACCGTCACGGCGCCGTGGTTATCCCGCCAGAGGTTGTTCCGGATCTTGAGGTGGCCATCGGAAAGCTGCGGGGGTCGGAGTACGTTATCCTGGCGCCAATGCGGGCGGGACTGGAGAGCTTCGGCGAGTTCGAAGAGGCATGGCGACGGTTCGAAGCCTCGCGGGTCTGAACGGCTGGACAGACGAGCGTCAAGGCTTCTTCGCGACCTAGGAGCCATGAGCCTGCGCGGCCGGAGCCCCCATCCATCTCCATGCCTTCAACCCGTGACCCCGCCTTCTGGTCAGGCAACCGTGCGAACTGTCCAGCGGGCATCGCAGGGCTTACCATCCTTGCGGATGACGCTGATCCTGCCATCCCCTCCATAAAGGCCTATTTGACCGCGGCCATGTGAATGCTCAGTGAGCGCGCGCTCTTTAACCTCATCGGCTGAGATCAACAACGCTTCGTATCCTAACGCCTGCTTTTGGCACTTTCCTAACGTGGGTCGGACTTCCGCTTTGAACAGGAACACCGGGCGTTTCTGTCACTGAACGGATTTCACTACCTGACCCGTCACAGGCTTCCCGCCGACGGTGTGATGATCTGATCAGGCGGTTTGTAGCGCCTGGATCAACTCGCGGGCAAAGCTCTCGCTGGCTGGCGGAAGTGTCCGCTCTGCCTTCTTGATGATCGAGACCTCCCGGGTAAATCGTCGGTCATCTACAGGGCGCGAGCGCAAGGTCTGCTCGGCTCGGACCTCCATGGCAGACCCGGGCAGGATGGCGGCCCCCAATCCCGCCCGCACCATGCCCACTGCCGTCGACATATACGTCGCTTCAGCCGCTACGATCGGCAGGCGGCCGGCCGCAAGGAACGCCGCATTCACCACCGCACGCACGCTCGTGGCAGGATGCATCAGAATAAGGGGATGTCGGGTCAAGGCCTCCACATCAACCTGATCCATGTCTCCGAACGAATGTCCGACCGGGTAGACAACATGCATATGGTCCTGCGTCGTGTGCAGCACCTCAAAATCAGGATCGACGATCCGGCCGCCTGTCAGCCCAAGGTCAACCTGCTCCTCTCGGACTTGCGTAATTACCCCGCTTGCAATCACGTCATGGATCACGAACGCGATCTTCGGGTTCGCCTCCCGGTACTGGGCGATAATCTCCGGCAGAACGCCCGCAGCAAAGGAGGGCAAGGCGGCAAGGCGCACGATGCCGTGCCGCTTGGCAGCGACATCCCGGGCCTCGGCCACAACAGCATCAAGGTCCCGCACGATGCGCTGCAACGCCGGCACGAGCTCCCGGCCCATCCTGGTGAGAGAGACAGTACGGGTGTTACGGTCGAACAGGCGTACTCCCAAGATTTCCTCCAGATTGCGGATCTGCACCGTGAGCGCCGGCTGGGACAGATTCAGAAGGCTGGCGGCCCGTGTGAAGCTGCCAAGCTCGGCCACGGTGACGAAGGCGCGGATCTGGCGGAGGTCAGGACCCATAAACCCAGACTATTACTGTAATCCAATCATTTCAATTGTTTGATCAACGGGTCCGGCATCTAATCTGTGCCAGATCCGGAGGCACGCGTGAGACAGATAAGGATCGGCGCAGGCGCAGGCTACTCCGGCGACAGGATCGAGCCGGCCATTGAGCTCGCTGAGAAAGGTGAGCTTCAGTACCTGGTTTTCGAATGCCTCGCTGAACGCACAATCGCTCTGGCCCAGCAGGCCAAGCTCAGGGATCCGGCCAGCGGCTACGACCCGTTTCTGCCGGAGCGGCTTCGTGCCATTTTGCCTCTCTGCCATGCTAAAGGCATCCGGATCATCACCAACATGGGGGCCGCCAACCCCATAGCAGCAGCCGTGCGAGCCCGGGCTGTTGCCCAGGAGCTTGGTCTTACTAGCCTCAAGATCGTGGCCGTCAGCGGCGATGACGTCCTGTCCCATTTGGCCAACGGCGAATTCCGCATCGAGGAATCCGGGATAGCCGTTGCTGATATCGGTAGCTGCATCGTGTCGGCGAATGCTTACATTGGGGCGCAGCCCATCGCGGAGGCGCTCGCCAGCGGCGCCAACATCGTCATCACCGGCCGGGCTGCCGACCCCTCACTCTTCGTCGGGCCTCTGATCCATGAGTTCGGCTGGACCTTGGACGACTGGCATCGGCTCGGCCAGGCCACACTGATCGGGCATCTTCTCGAATGTGCCGGGCAGGTGACGGGCGGATACTTCGCCGATCCCGGCTACAAGGATGTTCCTGGGTTGGCTCGCCTGGGGTTTCCCATTGGCGAGGTCAGCGAGGACGGCTCCGTCGTCATCACCAAGGTTCAAGGTACGGGGGGACAGATCACGCCTGCCACCTGCAAGGAGCAGATCCTTTATGAGATCCATGATCCGACTCGGTACCTCACTCCAGATGTGATTGCCGATTTCTCGTGCGTTACCGTTGAGGAGATCGGGCCTGACCGGGTCCGGATCCAGGGTGCCTCCGGCAGCCCCAGGCCCGAGACCCTGAAGGTATCCATCGGAACCATCGAAGGCTTCCTCGGCGAGGGGCAGATCTCCTATGCCGGACCCGGCGCCCGTGCCCGCGGCGAGCTGGCGCTCGACATCGTCAGGGAGCGCTTGAGACTCACCGGCGTCCGCGCCTCGGAGCTGCGCTTCGACCTCATCGGCGTCAACTCTCTGCACGGGGACAGGCTCTCCAGAAATGGTGGCCACCATGAGCCGTACGAGGTCCGCGTCCGCGTCGTCGGACGTACCGACAGCCTTGCCGAGGCCGTGCGGATCGGCAACGAGGTCGAGACCCTCTACACCAACGGTCCCGCCGGCGGCGGAGGCGTGACGAAGTCCGCCCGCGAGGTGGTGGGCATCCTCTCAACCTACATCCCACGCGAGCTCGTTCGCCCCACCGTTCATTACGTGGAGGCTTGAGATGAAGCTCCGCCAGATCGCCCACTCCCGCACCGGTGACAAGGGCAACACGTCCAGCATTTCGATCATCGCCTATGACGAACGGGATTACCCGCTGCTGCTGCGGCATGTCACCCCCGAGCGCGTGAAGGCTCACTTCGGCGACCTAGTGGCCGGTGACGTCATCCGCTACGAGATCCCGAGCCTCGGCGCCCTGAACTTCGTCCTGCGCCAGGCGCTCGGCGGTGGCGTGACCCGCTCGTTGATCCTCGACACCCACGGCAAGAGCCTGAGCTCCGCTCTGCTCGATCTTGAGCTTCCCGACCAATCCCACATCCACGAAGCGCCAGCCCAAGGCGACGCCTGACAACCACATCCCTGGAGGAGACGATCATGAGAATGAAGACTTTGGCCACTGCCCTCACGCTTGGCGGAACCCTGCTGGCCGCTTGGCCTGCTGCGGCACAGACTTATCCGACCCGCACCATCAAGTTCATCGTCCCGTTCGCCGCCGGCAGCGCAACCGATGCGCTCGCCCGCATCGTCGGCGAGCATGCCTCCAAGACATTAGGCCAGTCGATCATCGTCGAGAACATGGCCGGGGCGAACGGCAATCTCGCCGCCCAGAACGTGGCCCGTGCCGAGCCCGACGGCTACACCGTGCTGATCACCACGAACACGACACATGGGGCCAACCAGAGCCTGATGAAGAACGTGCCATACGATGCGATCAACAGCTTCGAGCCGGTGACGAAGCTCGGCACCATCACGTTGGCCCTGATCACCAACCCATCCGTGCCTGCCAAGAACGTTCAAGAGCTCGTTGCCCATGCCAAGGCAAAGCCGGGCGAGCTTACCTTCGGCTTCGGTTCGAGTTCATCCCGCATTGCCGGCGAGATGTTGAAGTCCCTGGGCGGCGTCGATATCCGAGGCGTACCGTACCGGAGCAATCCTCAAGCCATCACGGATCTTCTCGGTGGACAGATCAACATCGTCTTCGCCGACATCTCGACCACGCTGCCGCAGGTGAAGGGCGGCAAGGCGAACGGTCTTGCGGTGTCGACGGCCAAGCGCAGCCCTTTGGCGCCAGAACTCCCAACCATGGCTGAGGCTGGGGTGCAGGGCTACGATCTCGCGGCCTGGTTTGCCGCCTTCGTGCCGGCCAGGACCCCCAAGCCCGTGGTCGACAAGCTGCGCGAGGCGCTGGTGGCCGCGGTCAACGATAAGACCACCCAGGAGAAGCTCCTCACTGCGGGTATCGAGCCGGAGGCCAGCACGCCTGAGGAGCTGAAGACGTTTGTCGGCACCGAGATCAAGAAGTGGGCCGACATCGTCAAGGCCGCCGGCATCCAGCCTGAATGATGATGGCCACCGGAAGGTCGGTGTCTCTCAATCTCTCTGCGGGTGAGGAGGAAACATTATGGGTTTGAGCAACTTTACCTTGGCGTTTAGCGCTATCGGTCTGGCTCTGCTGAGCGAGGCCGGCACGGGCGCCGCTGCTGCTGCCGCTAAAGCTTGCGATACCGCCGCGCTCACGGGGGTCAAGCTGGAGGGAGCGAAAGTACGTGCGGCGTCAGAGATCCCGCAGGGCTCCTACACACCGGAAGGCACCACGAAACCTCTCCCCGATCTCCCTGCCTTCTGTCGTATTCAGGCTACTGCCTCTCCGATTCCCGACTCACGGATCCAATTCGAGGTCTGGGTACCCCAGGGCAGCAGTTGGAACGGCAAGCTCGTCACCACCGGCAATGGCGGCTACAGTCCGGCCCTCAGCTATACCGATATGGCCTATGCGTTGCGCCAAGGCTATGCGGTGATCGGCGGAGACACGGGGCACCAGTCAGCCGATCCGAACGAGATGTTCTGGGGAGTTGGGCATCCGGAGAGGATCGCCGATTGGGGCAAGCGCTCGATCCACGCCATCACTGTGCCGGGAAAGCAACTCGTTTCAGAGCTGCGCGCTCAGGACGCAAAGCGGGCCTACTACTACGGCTGCTCAACCGGAGGACACCAGGGTTACTCCGAGATGCAGAATTATCCGGAGGACTTTGACGGCGTCATTGCAGGTGCTCCAGGGAACAATCGAACCCGTTTGAACGTGGAGTTCCTTCATCGTTTTCTGTCGAACCGTTCGGCCCACACGAATGGATCGGTCATTCTGACGGCCTCTAAAGCGACGCTCATCACGCAGTCGACGATCGCCGCATGTGACCGCCTCGATGGAGTAACTGACGGTGTTATCGAGGACCCGCGGGCTTGCACGACGGATCGGTTCAATGTCGCATCCCTGCAATGCAGCGGGAGTGACGCTGCGAATTGCTTGACCGCCGAACAGGTTGAGGTGGCACAGAAGATATACGCGGGTCCCAAGAACCCTCGTACCGGAGCCCAACTGTATCCTGGCCTCGTTGTCGGCACGGAAGCAGCGTGGCCGCAGTACTGGGGGACGACCGAACCGGTGCGGGCGGACTTCTGGCGCCTGTGGGCCTTTGAGAACCCACAGTGGAACTGGTGGACGTTCGATTATGACCGCGACGTTTTGTTCGCCGAGGCGAAGCTGGGTCATCTTGTCGACCAAACCAACCCGGACTTGCACAGCTTCAAGACCAGCGGTGGCAAAGCCATTGTGTACCAAGGCTGGCAGGACCCTGTCGTCAATGCTGTCGATACGATTGGCTACATCGACAAGGTGACCTCGCTTCAAGGCAGCCGAGCCGAGACAGACACGTTTCTGCGACTGTTCCTCGTCCCAGGCATGGGCCACTGTAGCGGGGGCGCCGGCGCGACGAATTTCGGCAACCAATCAAGTCCGTCACCTGTGCTCGATCCGGAACACGACATGCTCATGGCTCTTGATCGCTGGGTCGAGCAGGGGATCGCACCAGATCGTATCATTGCGTCGCGCGTCGTCGATGGAAACACGGTTCGGACGAGGCCAATCTGCCCGTTTCCGAAGAAGGCAGCGTATCGAGGCACCGGCAGCACGGACGATGCTTCGAACTTTGTCTGTGAGTAGAAGTAAAACCCGGGGGATTGGCAGCCAGTGAGTGCCGCACCCCAAAGTTCCAAGCTCTGGCATCGTCAACGCCGCTGGCATTCAGCCTGAGTAACCGTCTTTACTAATAACAAGATACCAACGGGAGGACGAGATGAAGCGAAGTGCCTTTTGTTTCCTCACCACAGTTGCATGGCTCGGAGCAGCCTCGGTCGGAGCGCTGGCCGAAGCACCGAACGAGGCCGAGAAGCCTGACTGGCTCAGATCCGTACGGAAGATTGTTCTTGATGGACAGTCGGATGACCTCGCGACGGCAGGTCTCGGTGTTGCTGGCATGACCGACAAGGCGCCTGCACCGGGATATGCGGATAAACTTCATCCGACTGCGTCCGAGTTGAGACGCGCCGCCCTGTTCCTTCGCGGCTCGTCCGGGGAAGGCTTCGGGCGGCTTTATGGGCCAAATGTGGATACGCGCACCGGAGCGGCTCTCCCGGACGATGGCAAAATTGCCGGTGTCGAATACCTTGCCTACGCCGATGGCGACAGCCGCCAGAACGTGGCCATGCTCTTGCAGGTGCCGGCCTCTTTCCGGGCTGAGCGGCCATGCATCGTTGCCGTCCCGGTCAATGGTTCCTCGAGCCTGTATCGCGACATCGTTGATTTCGGATACTGGGGCCTGCGGCGGGATTGCGCCGTCGTGTACACCGACAAGGGACTTGGCAACGGCGTGCACGATCTGGAGACCGACACGGTCAATCGCCTCGATGGCACCCGGGCCACCGCGAAGGAAGCGGGCGGGGAGGCGCATTTCAGGGCCGATCTGGACGAGAGCAAACGTCAGGAGTTCCTGAAGGCTTTCCCCAACCGCATCGCTTTCAAGCACGCCCATTCGAAGCAGAACCCTGAGGCCAGTTGGGGCCGTGATGTCGTGCGGGCGATCCAGTTCGCCTTCCACCAGCTCAATCAGGATGCCCGTGGCTCCGGCAACGGACCTTATCTGACCCGTGACAACACGCTTGTGATTGCCACCGGCAGCTCCAATGGCGGTGGAGCCGCCCTGTACGGTGGTGAGTACGACAAGGAGGGCTGGATCGACGGCATCGTGGCCGCCGAGCCTCAGGTGCAGGTGCAGCCTAACGATGCGGTGATGGTCGAGCGCGGGAGCACTAAACGGCCGGGCACGGGCCGGACGCTCCTCGACTACTTCAGCACGGCGATCCTGTATCAGCCCTGCGCCGCTGTGGCGAGACCCGATGCGCCCAGGCGTGAGAAGCTCGCCTTTGCAGAGAACCGGTGCCAGTCACTGAAGGAAAAAGGATTGCTGTCGGCGGATACGACCGAGGCTCAAGCCAAGGAGGCACTCGCAAAGCTGCGGGACTATGGCTGGGAGCCGGAGTCTGACATCCTTCATGCTTCCCACTACGACATCGCGCCAGATGCCACAGCCGCCAAGTACGCCAGTGATCATGGCCGCTTTGGTGTCGAGGATCGTATCTGTGGTCTCAGCTATGCCGCCGCGGACAAGGACGGCCGTCCGATGCCGATACCGGCAGACGTGCTGGTCACCATCTTCGCAACGGCGCCTGGCGGTGCTCCGGCGGGGCCGGTCGACGTCATCAACGACTTCGATCCAACGGGGCCGCGGCGCAGTGCCGTTTCCGCGTCTGCCTCGACCGGACGTCAGGACTACAACCTGGATGGAGCGCTCTGCCTTCGGGAACTCGCGACCGGCCAGTCAGTCAATGCCCAGAGGGTTCAGGCGGGCAATCGCGAGTTCCTCGCATCCGGCGATCTGCACGGCAAGCCCACCATCATCGTGCATGGCCGTGCGGACGCGCGTGTTCCGGTCGGCTTTACGTCCCGTCCCTATCTTGCCCTCAACACCCTCGTCGAGGGTGAGCGGAGCCGGTTGCGCTACATCGAGGTAGCCAACGCGCAGCACTTCGGTGCATCTGAGCCGGGCTATGACAGTCGATTTGTCCGGCTAACGATCTACCACTTGCGTGCATTGGAACAGATGTACGCGCATCTGACGCAAAGGGTATCCCTGCCAGATCACCAGGTTGTGCGTCCCACACCGAGAGGCGGAGAACGCGGGCAGGCACCAGCCCTGGAAGCGAGGAACATCGCTCCCATCATCGAGCGGCCATCCCAGGCCGATCAGATCCGGGCTGAGCGTGGCCGGGTGACCGTACCCGATTAAAGGATAGCGTGGGAGTGTCACCGCTCCCGCGTTCATCCCTGTTTGCCACCGGATGAGCGCTGCCTGCCCTCAAGAGTTGTGGCGTTTGCAAGGTGGATCAGCCGATCTAAAGACTCTGCCGACAATCTAGCAGCCGAAAGGTCAGTTCCTGGCACGGGGCTGACCTTAGCCGTACTTTCGCACCGCTGGGATGAGCGGACCTTCGCACCGAGACCGATTATTACTCATTTTGGCCCAAACCGGACCTTCCGAACCCGAAAGTCTCGCAAGAATACACCGAGCCGAGCCTCTGCGACGGAATCCTTAAGGTAGGTCGGTGCATCAGAGCACTGTCGCAACGTAACTAAGTTGCACGCAACGCCCTAACATGGGACAACATAGTTATATCCTAATCCTTTCTTATTCGAGCTGGTTTCGCTGGTCGGAACCGCCTTTTATCGTTCAGGAACGAAACGAATGAAGATTGAGACCGTAACCGCTCACGCCTGCCGTCTGCCACCAAGTGCGCCATGGGAGGACGCTACCAACAAGGTTCAAGGCTTGGAGCTGGTCTTTGTCGAACTCACAACAGACAACGGTCTTGTCGGCACCGGGATCAGCTACACCGTCGATATCGGTGGCACAGCGATCAAAGCCCTCATCGAGGACTATCTGGCTGGTCTCGTGGTCGGCATGGACCCCCACGATTATGAGCGGATTTGGAACAAGCTCCATCGACAATCGCGCCGCCTCGGGCTCGGTGTGAACTCCATGGCGATTGCGGCCATCGACATCGCCGTGTGGGATGTGATCGGCAAGTTCAACAAGCAGCCGCTCTACAAGCTTTTGGGGGGCGCACGAGATCAAATTCCAGCTTATATCAGCGAGATCAATCTGAGCGCCACCGATACGGTGCAGGACCTCACAAGACGGGTTGACGACTACATCGCCCGTGGCTACCAGACGGTCAAAATCAAGATCGGCAAGGATGACTTCGCCGAGGATATCGAACGCATCATCAAGGTAAAAGAGCGACTTGGCGCCAGTGGCAAGCTGCTGGTCGACCTCAATCAGAAGTGGGGTGCATCCGAGGCTATAGCCAAGGCGTCGAAACTCGACAGCCTGGATCTAGGATGGATCGAGGAGCCAATCGCCTATCAGGATATACACGGGCACGCCGCTCTGAAGAAGGCTATCCGCACTCCCATTGCACTGGGTGAGAGCCTCTATAGCAAGCAGCAATTCCTTGAGTACCTGCGCGCAGACGCGGTCGACGTGGTGCAGGCCGACGTAGCATTCGTCGGCGGCATCACCGAATGGCATAAGGTCGCTCATCTCGCCCACGCCTTTGGTCGGCTGGTCGCGCCGCATTTCATGATGGAACTGTCGCTGCAACTCCTCTGCGGCGTCCAGAACAGCTTCATGCTGGAGGATGTGGTTGGAGGCAGCTTGACAGAGTTAGGCCTTCTTGAGGAGCCAATCTTGGTCAGGGACGGCGTCGGAATTCCATCCAGCAGGCCAGGGCATGGTATCGTGCCCAACTGGTCAGCAATCAAAGCCGCAGAACTAACGTCCGATACGGTCAGGGGTGCATTCTCCGGTGGGAGCAAGTAGAACAACAGTCATAACCTGAGCAGCAGGAATCGAAGCACTACCCCTGCACGCATGGATAGAACCATGAGGGCAGGAGCCATCATTGCTGAAGGAAGAGCCTTAGAAGGGCTGATTTACGACGAGTTGCGCAGCACCATCATCTCACCAAAGCATTTACCTAGATCGGTGATCCTCGAGAACGTCGGTGCCTCGGAAACCAGGAGAGGCCGGACCCCGATGCGGCAAGCGCTTCCCCGGCTCGCAAATGAGGAAGTGCTCAGAGCTCTTCCTCAAAGAAGCTCAGTTCATGCGAGAGCGCCTTGATAAGGAGCACCTTCGGCGAAGTTGTCTGATAGCATCCCATCTCGGTACTCGAGTGTCGTCAACGGAGCTACTCAACGCAGCTACTTCCAACTGGCGAGTGGGCCTTCAATAGCCGCGCTGAAGGACTGCTTCTGGCACGCCGGAGGCCTAAGCTCGAATTTGCGACCATCCTGATCTG
>JALYFY010000237.1 GCA_030777385.1 Pseudomonadota bacterium
GATCCGAAAGCGGCGCTCCATGCCCTGCCGCCGCTCATCAAGGGCTACCTGCGGGTTGGGGCGACCTTCGGCACGGGCGCGGTGATCGACCGGCAGTTCGGCACCACGGACGTGCTCGTCGTCCTGCCCGTCTCGGCGATCAACCCGCGCTACATCGACCATTTCGGCCCAACCGCGAACCGCCACGCAGCCTGAGAGACAAAGCTAAGGCGCTGCTTCGGTGAGTGCTGCTCCTAACAGGGCACGGCTCCATTCATCTCGCACATCCAAGTCGGCTTCCTGCGGAAGCCGCTCGTTTGCATGATGAGCGAGTGCCTCCGGCGGGAGCAGCCGCCCGACCGCCCAGACCGCCATGGCGCGCACCAGCGGCGAGGCGTCGTCGAGGAGGCGCATGGCTTCCTCAGCCAAGCGCGCATCGCCGGAATTGCCGATGGCGATGAGCACGTTGCGGATGAAGCGGTCGCGCCCCGTGCGCTTGATCGGGGTGCCGGAAAAGCGCGTGCGGAAGGCGGGATCGTCGAGCCGGGCCAGCTCCGCCAGTGGCAACTCCGCAAGGTCCTCCCGCTGCACGAGCCGTGCCTCGCGGCCGGCCTGCGCAAACTTGTTCCAGGGGCAGACGGCAAGGCAATCGTCGCAGCCGAAGATCCGGTTGCCGATGCCGGTGCGAAGATCCGCCGGGATGTGTCCCTTATGCTCGATGGTGAGATATGAGATGCAGCGCCGGGCATCGAGCTGGTAGGGCGCCGGAAACGCCTGCGTCGGGCACACATCGAGGCAGCGCCGGCAGGAGCCGCAATGGTCGCGCTCCGGCTCGTCGGCGGGCAGCTCCGCCGTGGTGAAGATGGCGCCCAAAAACAGCCAGTTGCCGAAGCTGCGGGAGACGACCACCGTGTGCTTGCCCTGCCAGCCGAGCCCTGCCGCTTCGGCCAGCGGCTTTTCCATGACCGGGGCCGTGTCGACGAAGACCTTCACGTCGGATGAAGCCTTGGAAGCCAGGAAGCCAGCGGCTTCCTTGAGCTTGCCCTTGATCACGTCGTGATAGTCGCGGTTGCGGGCATAGACCGAGATGTAGCCCCTGTCCTTCTGCGCCAGCTCGGCCAGGGGGTTTTCAGAAGGGCCGTAGTTCAAGCCGAGCAGGATGACGCTGCGCACCTCCGGCCAGAGAGTGCGCGGGTCCGAGCGGCGGTCGGCCGTGTCCTGCATCCACTCCATGGAGCCGTGATGGCCGGCGTCGAGCCACGCCTTCAACCGGTCCGGCGCGAGCGGAATAGCATCGGGTCGGACAATGCGAACTGTGTCGAAGCCGAGCGCCTCGGCGCGCTCGATGAAGGTCCGCTTGAGCGCTTCGCCGTCTTTCACCGATGCCGCATGATCCGGGCGAACAACCGGTTCCCACCTGTTCTGATCATGCTCTAGAAATCCAGGTTGTCGTAATGGTCCGTCGGCGCCATGCCGGGCACCCGGTCCGCGAGGAGCGCGCGAAAGGACGGCCGGGACTTGATCCTGGCATACCAAAGCTTCGCTGTTTCGTCCTCGTCCCATGGCACGTCGCCGAGATAATCCACTACCGACAGATGGGCTGCCGCCGCCAGATCCGCATAGGTCATCTGGTCGCCGGCGAGCCAATTCCGTTTCGAGATCAGAAATCCGATGTATTTCAGATGATATCGCACATTGGTCTGGGCTGCGCGAATCGTCCCCATATCCGGCGGGCCGCCACCCAGATCGCCGGGCATGAACCGCTTATAGATCTTTTCTGTGGCAAGGTAATCCGACACCTCGCCATGAAACTTGACCAGGAACCAGTCGAGCAGGCGGCGCACCTCGACCCGCCCGGCGAGATCGCCCGGCAGGAAGCGGCGATCCCGAAGCTCATTCCCCCGTGTCTCATCCAGGTATTCCGCAATGCCCACAGGGCCCGGCACCGCAAGCCCGTTGTCGTCGACGAAGAGCGGCAGGTTGCCGGCCGGATTGATCTCGAGATAGGGGATGCGCCGATCCCACGGCTTCTCCTCGACCACATTCGGTTCAAGGCCGAGTTCCGCAACAATGAGGCGCGCGAACCGCGACTGCGGGCAAAAGGGATAAGAATGCAGGGTGGCCATGAATGATGCTGACGCGAAACAGGCGGCAAGAATAAGGCCGTGCTTCGTTAAGGGTTGGTAAGGAATATTGGTGAATCTCATGTCTCTGACGCAGAAGGGCCGCGCCTGCAGCGCAAACCTTTCTTGACAGAGGTGGAGGCGCTCCCGCATCTGGCGCCGTTCTCAGGATTTTCAACGATGTCGCAAATCATCGAGGCGCTCTTTCTCGGCCTCATCGAAGGTCTGACGGAGTTTCTGCCCGTCTCCTCGACCGGCCACCTGCTCCTCGTCGGCCACTTCCTCGGATTCGAGTCCACGGGCAAATCCTTCGAGGTGCTGATCCAGCTCGGCGCGATCCTGGCGATCCTGTCCGTCTACTTCAACAAGCTTTGGTCGATCGCCAAGGCTCTGCCGCACGATCCCATGG
>JALYFY010000238.1 GCA_030777385.1 Pseudomonadota bacterium
ACTTTAAGGGCCCTTGGGGCCCGTGCAGCGCAACCTGTCTTTAGGGAAGAGAATTCTTATTTAACCTCTTTTGGCCGAAGTCTCAAGAGGCTTTGAATCACAACTCTCGTTTGTCGGCTGATCCGGATTGGCTGACAAACGAGGTGCCTGAGTCTCAACGCCGTCATCCCCGCGCAGGCGGGGATCCATAACCACGGCGTCCATCGTCCAAGATGCAGCGGATGCCGCGTTGCTTATCTTGCACCGTCAGCGGTTATGGATCCCGGGCTCTGCTGCGCAGCCCCGGGATGACGCTCCCAAAATCAGAACGGCTTCACAATCACCAGGATCACAATGCCGATCATCAGCACGGTCGGAACCTCGTTGATGATGCGGTAGAATTTCGCCGGGCGCACATTCTGGTCGGCGGCGAAAACTTTGACGGTCTTCGACAGGAACCCGTGCACCCCCGATAGGATCAGCACCAGCAGCAGCTTGGCGTGCAGCCAGCCCGAGGTGTACCAGCCGCCATCCCAGACGAGGTAGAGGCCGAGGAGCCAGGTCACGATCATGGCCGGGTTGATGATCGCCTTGAGCAGGCGCCGCTCCATGATCTTGAAGGTGTCCGACTGGATCGAGCCCTTGGGCACCTCGCTGTGATAGACGAAGAGGCGCGGCAGATAGAGCATGCCGGCCATCCAGGCGATGACGGCGATCACGTGGAACGCCTTGAGCCAGAGATACAGCATGATCAGGCCCCCCGGACGCGGGCGAGGAGCTGCGTCACATGCTCGGTCGGCGTCTCGGGCAGGATGCCGTGCCCGAGATTGAAGATATGCGGGCGGCCACGGGCCGCTGCGAGAACATGATCAATGCCCTTTTCAAGCGGATCTCCCCCCGCGATCAGGGCCAGAGGATCGAGATTGCCCTGGGTGGCGAGCGTGTTCGGCAGGGTGGGGAGAACGACGGCCGGATCGAGGGTCCAGTCCAGCGCCAGGGCATCGCCGATGCCGGCCGCCGCGAAGCGGTGGAGATTGGCGCCGCCTCCCCGGACGAAGACGATCACCTTCGCCTGCGGGCGTTCGGCCTTCAGGCCCTCCACCATGCGGCGGATCGGATTGAGGGACAGCCGGTCGAACAGGGCCGGCGGCAGGGCGGAGCCGAAGCTCTCGAAGATCTGAACCGCTTCGGCACCCGCATCGATCTGGCGGATCAGATAGGCGGTGGAGGCCCGCACCAGCCGCTCGATGAGCGCGTCCATGAAGGCCGGATCGCGATAGGCGGTGAGCCGCGCCGGAGCTTGGTCAGGCGTTCCCTTGCCGGCGATCATGTAGCTTGCCACCGTCCAGGGCGCGCCGCAGAAGCCGAGGAGCGTGGTCTCTTTCGGCAGGGATTGGCGAAGGCGGTCCAGGGTCTCGAAGACCGGCTCAAGGCGCTCCAGCGGCAGCTCCTCGGCAAGCCGGGAGAAATCGGCCTCGGAGGTCACCGGATCGAGCTTGGGACCCTCGTTCTCGACGAAGCGCACCTCCTGGCCGAGCGCATGGGGAATGACCAGAATGTCCGAGAACAGGATCGAGGCGTCGAAGCCGAAGCGGCGGATGGGCTGGAGGGTCACCTCCTCGGCAAGCCTCGGGTTGTAGCAGAGGTCGAGAAAGGAGCCGGCCTGCTTTCGGGTCTCCCGGTACTCCGGCAGATAGCGGCCGGCCTGGCGCATGATCCAGACCGGCAAGGGCCAGACCGGTTCGCCGTTCAGCACGCGCAGGATCGCTTTGGTGGGACGCTCGCTCACAGGCCCTCTCTTAAAAAATAGAATCTTAGATTCTTAGAATCTGATGTTTCTCTTGGACCGTGAATCACGAAGCCGCAACCTCGTCCACAAGCGGTCCACATAGGGCAGGTTCTTAACCCTTCATTAAGGGCTGGGGCAGGCGCGCCACAATCCATTCCGAATTCTTAAAGCTTAACAGCCCGTTAACGGAGCTTAACAAGATCTGAATCGAATTGGCGGAAGTGATTCGTGCCGGATTCTCCCAAACCGTGCCTTCAGCGATCCCCCATGGCCCAGTCCTGTTGATGGTCCGGGCCGAATCCCACAGGCCCCTGCCCTGGACCTTGGGAACGAGGCAATCTATCCACATCAATCGACTCCTTGTCCGGGAGGACATTTG
>JALYFY010000239.1 GCA_030777385.1 Pseudomonadota bacterium
CGCAAGTACAGCGAGGCCGGGCTGTTCAACACCACGCCGAGCGGCATTAAGCTGAACGGTGATGGAGTGACCGAGAACAGCTCGATCAATATACCGGTTGGAACTCTTTCGCTTACGGATGATCCAAACGACACCCACGTCTTCGCGCTCGTTGACGATGCAGGTGGCCGCTTCGCCATCGACAGTAGGACCGGCGCGATCACGGTGGCGAACGGGGTGCTGCTCGACTACGAGCAGGCTACCCAGCACACGGTCAAGGTGAGAGCCACAGATTCTCTCGGCGAGCAGACCGAGAGCGAGATCGTGATCAAGGTGCAGAACTCCCTCAACGAGCGGGCCACCGGGAGCGCTCTGTCGGACAAGATCGTAGGCGGGGCCGGTCGCGATATCTTCAACGGCGCCGCCGGAGACGATATCCTCATCGGTGGCCTCAACCGGGATGTTCTCACCGGCGGCCAAGGCCGCGACATCTTCGTCTTCGACGACAAGGAGACCGGCTCGTCCAAGACGAAAGCGGACTACATCACCGACTACTCCGGCAGGCGCGGCGACAGGCTCGACCTGAAGCTGGTGGATGCCGACGTGAAGAAGCGGGGCGATCAGAAGTTCAGCTTCATCGGCACGAAGGAGTTCACCAAGGCTGGCCAAGTACGCTACGAGAAGACCAAGAAGGAGACTTACGTCTATCTCAACACCGACAGCGACAAGGCCGCTGAAGCCGTGATCAAGCTGAAGGGCTCACTCGACCTGCAGAAGGGATGGTTCGTTCTCTAACCATCCAGGCGTAGATGAAACCAAGGGGACGGGCATCGCCCGTCCCCTTTTTCGTTCCTCGGCCCACGAGCGATGGATCCGGATTGCAGCAGCAGGTCTCCCAACGGAGCGCTCATTGTGCTAGGGCACGCTCCGACAAGGGATTGCTCATGCGCACGTTCGAAGATCTGCCTGTTGGCTTCGCTCAAACCTTCGGCCCCCTTCACGTGTCGAAGGACAATATCCTGGCCTTTGCGCGGGAATACGATGCCCAGCCCTTCCATGTGGACGAGGTCGCCGCCAAGGACAGCTTCGTTGGCACGCTGATCGCCTCAGGCTGGCACAGCTGCAGCCTCAACATGCGCCTTGTGGCTGATGGGCTGATGGTGGATTCGTCCTCCATGGGGGCACCCGGCATCGAGGAGGTCAAATGGGTAAAGCCCGTGAGACCGGGCGACACCCTGCGCTCGCGCATGACGGTTCTGGACAGCCGCCTGTCCAAGAGCAGGCCCACCCTTGGCCTCGTACGGTTTCACTTCGACATGCTGAACCAGGCGGATGAAACTGTGCTGACCCAGACCAACTGGGTGATGTTCGCTACGAAGGACGCCAAACCTTTCACGGGTGAAGGCCTTGGCGCCATCGCAGTTGCAACGGGGGACCTGCCGGACTCCACGCCTCAGCGGGAAATTCCACCGATCTCCGTCAATCCTTACTTCGAGGATCTGATCATCGGCGAGACCGAGGAGCTTGGCTCCTACACCTTTACAGCCGACGACATCATCGGCTTTGCCCGCCAGTTCGACCCGCAGCGCTTCCATGTGGATGCAGAGGCTGCCAAGAACAGCCTGTTCGGGGCGCTCTGCGCCTCGGGTTGGCATACGGCGAGCGTCTGGATGAAGCACATGGTCGGCTACCGCGACCGTATTCGGTCCTATGCCCTAGCCCGCGGCGAACGGCCGGCAAGGCTCGGCCCCTCCCCCGGATTCACCAACCTGAAATGGCTCAAGCCCGTCTATGCAGGCGACACGATCACCTATCGCACAACCGTGACGGCAAAGCGTGCTTCCGCTTCGCGCCCGGGCTGGGGACTGGTGTTCCACCACAACACCGGGACGAACCAGCACGGCGAGGAGGTTTTTGCCTTCGACGGGATGGTGTTCTGGGAAAGGCGGATCTGAGGCCCTTGCTCCCGCTACCTGTCATCCTCGCGAAGGCGGGAATTCATACTCATGACGGCGGGAGCAAATGTGCTGAGACGGCCGCACCGTTCTTTCAAACCGTCAGCGGTTATGGATTCCGGGCTCCGCTGGGCGGCCCCGGAATGACATCTCTAACCTCAATGCCCCTCGAAGCTCACGAGGCTGCGCACCTCGACGCCTAGGTCCCGCAGCTTCTGGGCACCGCCCAGATCCGGCAGGTCGATGATGAAGCAGGCGGCCACGATGTTGGCGCCCATCTGGCGCAGGAGTTGCGTTGCGGCCACCGCCGTGCCGCCGGTGGCGATGAGGTCGTCTACCAGGACCACGCGCTCGTCCTGGCCGATGGCGTCCGTATGGATCTCCATCTCGTCGACGCCGTATTCCAGCGAGTAGGCAATCCGCACCGTCTCATGGGGCAGCTTGCCCTTCTTGCGGATCGGCACGAAGCCCGAGGAGAGCTGGTGCGCGATGGCTCCGCCCAGGATGAAGCCCCGCGCCTCGATGCCCGCCACCTTGTCGACACGCCCGCCCGCGAAGGGATGGACGAGCTCATCCACGGAGCGCCGGAAGGCCCGCGCATCGCCCAGCAGCGTCGTGATGTCCCGGAAGACGATGCCGGGCTTCGGGTAGTCCGGGATCGAGCGGATCGCGGTCTTGAGATCGGTGGCGAGGCGCTGGTCCATGTGGCTGTCCCGTGCTCGGACCTTCAATGGCTCAGGCGCGAGCCCCGTTCAACACCCGCCCCGCGACGGCGTCGAGCTTCTTCAGAAGCTCCGGGTC
>JALYFY010000240.1 GCA_030777385.1 Pseudomonadota bacterium
GCGGAATCCGTTCTGGAACGCGTGCGGCTTGCGGACAAGCGCCATGTGGCGCCTAAAGCCCTTTCGCACGGCGATCAGCGCAAGCTCGAAGTGGCGCTTCTCATCGCCATGGAGCCCAAGGTCTTCATGTTCGACGAGCCGACCGCCGGCATGAGCGTCGACGAGGTGCCGACGGTGCTCGAACTCATTCAGGACATCAGGCAGCGCGGGGACGCCACCGTGCTTCTCGTGGAGCACAAGATGGACGTGGTGCGCTCCCTCTCCGACCGCATCATCGTTCTGCACAACGGCACCCTCGTGGCCGATGGCGAGCCCGCAGAGGTCATCGCCTCGCCGGTGGTGCAGGAAGCCTATCTGGGCGTGGAGGCCACCCGTGACTGAGCCCCTCCTGCAGTTGCGCGACGTGCATACGCATATCGGGCCCTATCACATCCTGCACGGCGTCGATTTCGCGATTCCCCAAGGCGAGCTGACCGTGCTGCTCGGCCGCAACGGCGCCGGCAAGACGACGACGCTGCGCACCATCATGGGCCTGTGGCAGGCCTCATCGGGCAGCATCCGGTTCGACGGCCGTGACATCACGGCCGCATCCACGCCGGACATCGCACGCTCCGGCATCGCCTATGTGCCGGAGGCCATGGGCATCTTCACCGATCTGACCGTGCGCGAGAACATCGTGCTCGCCGCCCGCAGCGGCCCGGTGGATAAGGCCCGGCTCGACTGGATGCTGGGGCTGTTTCCGGCGCTCAAGCGCTTCTGGAACCTGCCGGCGGGCAACCTGTCGGGCGGGCAAAAGCAGATGCTTGCCATCGCCCGCGCCATCTCCGAGCCGCGCCGCCTCCTGCTCATCGACGAGCCCACCAAGGGTCTTGCGCCCGTGATGGTGCGCAGCATGATCGAGGCCTTCAAGGCCCTGAAGGCCTCGGGCGAGACGATCCTGCTCGTGGAGCAGAACTTCTATGCCGCCTCGGCGCTCGGCGACAAGGTGGTCGTCATGGACGACGGACGCATCGTGCATTCCGGCGCCATGAGCGAAATGGTGGCGGACAAGACCCTGCAACAGCGCCTGCTCGGCCTCTCCCTGGATGCCCACCAATGAGTGACATGGCTGCTCCATCCGCCGCGCCGGCCGAACTGCCCCGCGCGAAAACCGACTGGCTGCCCCTCCTGCTGATACCGGCCCTTGGCCTCCTGGCGCTGCCCTTCGTCGGCAGCCCCTCGACCTGGGTGACGCTCACCGTCGCGGGCCTTGCCATGGGCATGATGATCTTCCTGATGGCCTCGGGGCTCACCTTGGTGTTCGGCCTGATGGACATCATCAATTTCGGCCACGGCGTGTTCATCTCGCTCGGCGCTTACGCCACCCTCATCGTTCTCGGTCCCTTGGCCGGCTGGGCGCAGGCGGATTCGCTCGGCTTGAACCTTGCGCTGCTGGCGCTTTGCATCCTCATGGCCATGGCCGTGACGGGGATTGTGGGCGCGGTCTTCGAGCGGGTGATCGTGCGCCCGGTCTACGGCAGCCACCTGAAGCAGATCCTGGTCACCATGGGCGGCCTGATCGTCACCGAGCAGGCGATCCACGCCATCTGGGGCGCTTCGCCCATTCCGATCCCGCTGCCGCAATCCCTGCGCGGCGCCTTCGTGCTCGGCGACATCGTCATGGAGCGCTACCGGGTCGTGGCCGTCGCCATCGGGCTCGTGGTCTTCATCGGCATGCAACTCCTGCTCAACCGCACCCGGATCGGCCTCCTGATCCGCGCCGGCGTCGAGAACCCGGAGATGGTCGAGGCGCTCGGCTACCGCATCCGCCGTCTCTTCGTCAGCGTGTTCGTGGCGGGCTCCGCGCTTGCCGGCTTAGGGGGCGTCATGTGGGCCTTCTATCGGCAGACGCTCACCGCCGGCATGGGCATGGAGGTGATGGTGCTGGTGTTCATCGTCATCATCATCGGCGGCCTCGGCTCGGTCGGCGGCTGCTTCGTCGGCTCCATCCTGGTGGCCCTGGTGGCCAACTATGTGGGCTTCATCGAGCCCAAGCTGGCGCTGATCTCCAACATCCTCGTCATGGCCCTCGTCCTGATCTGGCGTCCCCAAGGCCTCTTTCCGGTAGCACGCCGATGAGCACATCTCCTGCCCTTGCCCTCCCGTTCGACGAGACCCGCCGCCGTGGCGGATTCTTGAGCCGGGTGCTGTCCTCGGACCTGCCTCGCTCCAAGGCTCTGACCGTCATCCTGCTCGGGATCCTGCTGCTTCTGGCCGCTACGCCGTTCCTGTTCTCCGGCAGCCAGCCGGTGAGCACGGCGGCAAAGATCTGCGTCTTCATCGTTCTCGTGGCGAGCTATGACCTTCTGCTCGGCTATTCCGGCATCGTGTCCTTTGCCCACACCATGTTCTTCGGCATCGGCGGCTACGGCATCGCCATTGCCCTTGAGCGTATGGGACCAACCTGGGGCTCGGTGCTGATCGGGTTGGCGGCGGCGCTCGCTCTCTCCGCCCTACTGGCCATCGCCACCGGCCTGCTTTCCTTGAGGGTCCGTGCGATCTTCTTCTCGATGATCACCCTTGCGGTGGCGTCCGCCGCAGCCGTCCTGGCCTCGCAGCTGTCGGACGTTACGGGCGGCGAGGACGGATTGTCGTTCCAGCTGCCGCAGGCGCTTCGTCCGGCCTTCCGGGTTCTGGCGGAGCCTGTCTTCGGCACGGCGGTCAACGGCCGCCTGCTCGCCTATTATCTCGTCTTCTTCGTCTCGCTGCTCGTCTTCCTGGGTCTGCTGCGCATCGTGAACTCGCCCTTCGGGCGCGTCCTGCAGGCGATCCGCGAGAACGAGTTCCGGGCCGAGGCCCTGGGCTACCGGGTGGTGGCCTACCGCACCGCCGCCTCCGTGATCTCGGCTCTGGCCGCCACCATCGCCGGCGCCCTCATGGCCCTGTGGCTGCGCTACAACGGGCCGGATACCACCCTCTCCTTCTCGATCATGATCGACATCCTGCTCATGGTGGTGATCGGCGGCATGGGCACCATGTACGGGGCCGTCATCGGTGCTGCCCTCTTCGTCCTGGCCCAGAGCTATCTTCAGGTGCTGATGGGCGCCGGGAGCACGGCGCTGGCCGGCATCCCGCTCCTGCCCAACCTGATCCACCCGGATCGGTGGCTGCTCTGGCTCGGCGCGCTCTTTATCATCAGCGTCTATGCCTTCCCGGGCGGCGTCGTCGGCCGCCTGCGTCAAGCCAAGCAATAAAGGGGAAGCCGGAAACTTAAGCAGGCCGGCAGCCGTTTTCTCCTGAGAGTTTGGCCGATTGCCTTTGCTTTACCTGAAGGCCTCATCCTGAGGAGGCGCATTAGCGCCGTCTTGAAGGAGCTTCAAGAGAGCACTGGATCCTCCTTCGAGACGCCGCCTGCAGCGGCTCCTCAGGATGAGGCTTCGAGACGCAGACTGACGTCTGCTCCTCAGGATGAGGCCGAGTATTATGAGCAAGCCTCTAAAAGAGCGGAGGAAGCGTCATGAGCCGTGCCTTTGTTCGCGAAGCCGAGGGCGGAGAAGCCTTCGAGGACCTGCCCAACCGGACGATCAGCCCGCACCATCTCGTCACGCCCGAGGGCCTTGCCCAAATGGATGCCGAGATCCAAGCCTTGCAGCCGCGTCTGGCAGCCGCCCAGGCCGCCGACGACAAGGCCGAGGTGGCGCGCCTCTCCCGCGACCTGCGCTACTGGTCGGCCCGCCGAGCCTCTGCGGAAGTCGTAGCGGCGCCTGCGGACACCTCCCATGTGCGCTTCGGCGCCCGCGTCACCTTCGAGCGCGAGGACGGGCGGCGGCAAACCTACCGGATCGTCGGGGAGGATGAGGCCGATCCGGCGAAGGGGAGCATCTCGTACGTCTCGCCCCTGGCCCAGGCGCTCATGGGCAAGGAGATCGGCGATGTGGTGCCTGTCGGGCAGACCACCGCCGAAATTGTCGAGATCGGTGTCTGAGGGCACATCGCCTATCGCGGACCCGGAACGATTGCGGTTGCCTCGATCTCGAGCCGCGCGGCCTTTTCCACGAGGCGCACGACCTGAACGAGCGCCATCGCCGGATAATGCGTGCCGAACACCTCCCGATAGGCGCGGCCCAGCTCGCGCAGATTGGCGAGATACTCCTCGATATCGACTACATACCAGGTCAGGCGCACGAGGTGCCGGGGCTCAGCTCCGCCCTCTGCCAAAATCGCCCGAATGTTCTCAAGAACCTGACGGGCCTGCGCCACGAAGCCATCGGCGAAAGCGCCCGTCTCGTCCCAGCCGACGATGCCGCCCGTCACGAGCACCCTGCCCTCGCCCATCATGCCGTTGGCATAACCCTTGGGTACGGGCCAATGCTTCGGATTGAGCACTTCGGGCCCGTCATCAGGACCGGATAGGGGAGCGCCTCCTAGAGCGGCTGTCATTGCTGTTCCTCCCTTTTGCGAAAGCTTGCCGATTGTCCTGTCGCCTGCATCTTCAGGAGCTCGCGGGCAATCACGATCTTCTGGACCTCGGTGGCCCCCTCATAGATGCGCAAGGCCCGGATCTCCCGATAGAGCTCCTCGACCTTCACGCCCTTGGTGACGCCGAGCCCTCCGAAGATCTGCACGGCCTTGTCGATCACGCTCTGCGCGGACTCCGTGGCATGCATCTTTGCTATGGCGGCCTCGCGGGTCACCCGCGCCGCGCCCCCGTCCTTGGTCCAGGCGGCGCGGTAGACGAGAAGCGCAGAGCTGTCCACATCGGTCGCCATGTCGGCCAAAGCCGCCTGCGTCATCTGCAATTCGCCCAGAGGAGCCCCGAAGAGCTTGCGGGAGGATGCATGCTGCAGGGCCTCCGAGAGAGCGCGACGCGCAAGGCCGAGCGCGGCGGCGCCCACCGTCGAGCGGAAGACGTCGAGGGTCGCCATGGCAACCTTGAACCCCTCTCCGGGCGCGCCGATGCGCTTTGCCAGCGGCACGCGGCAGCCGTCGAAGCGCAGGGTTGCAAGCGGATGGGGCGCGATGACGTCGATGCGGTTCTCGATGCTCAATCCGGGCGTCTCGGCATCCACCACATAGGCCGACAACCCCTTTGCGCCGGGAGCCTCGCCCGAGCGCGCGAACACCACGTAATGATCGGCGATCCCGCCATTGGAGATCCAGGTCTTCACCCCGTCGATCCGAACGTGGTCCGACCCATCCGGCGTGGCAGTCGTGCTCATGGCGGCAACGTCCGATCCGGCCTCCGGCTCGGAAAGCGCAAAGGCCGCGATGGCCTCGCCTCGCGCAACCGGCGGCAGGTACTGCGCCTTCATGGCCTCGGACCCGAACAGGGTGATCGGCCCCGTGCCGAGGCCCTGCATGGCGAAAGCAAAATCCGCCAATCCATCCTGGAAGGCCAGGGTCTCCCGGGCCAGGCATAGGGTGCGCACATCGAAGGATGGGGTGAGGCCGCCATAGGCCTGGGGCACAACAGCCTTGAGCCACCCGCCTTCTCCTAAGGATCGCACAAGACGGCGGCAGGATTCATCCACGTCGTGGTGATCGACGAGGGGCTTGACCGACGAGGCCGCCCATTCGCGCAGGTCATGAGCAAACTGCCGGTGTCTTTCCTCGAAGAACGGCCAGGAGAGAAAACTCGCGTCGATCACGTCAATCTCCCTGAAACACCGGCTTCTCTTTGGCGGCGAACGCCCGATAGGCGCGGGCGAAATCCTCCGTGGTCATGCACAGCGCCTGCGCCACGGCTTCAGCCTC
>JALYFY010000241.1 GCA_030777385.1 Pseudomonadota bacterium
GCCTCGGGCGTGGCAAAGCCGCCGATGATGATGGCCAGCGGGCCCGCAATCACCATGCCGAGCCCCGGGATGGCGAGCGGCCCGAAGGAGAAGGGGCGGATCGTGATGGCAAAAGCCAGGATCGCACCGATCACGAAGACAGGGCCACGCAGGCTCCACCGCTCCAGGGCATCGCCCTGTTTGATGAAGGCAAAGACCAGAAGAGCCAAGCCGGAGAGGCCCACGGCGAAGGCGAGCCAGCGGGGCAGCATGGCAGGTCCCATGGCGTTGAGCGTGCCCTGATCGAGATCCCGCGTCAGCCACAGGGCCAGGACCGCAAGAGCGAGCAGCACGAACCCGCCGGCTAGGCTTTGCGGCGCACGCACCGGGCCGCTGGGCCTCGGAAGACCGGAGCCTTCGTGAGAAATAGACATGGACGACCTCCCGACGGACGCCTCATGCGCCCAAGGTTCTTCAACCCGATATGGACCAAGGCGGCGGGCCGGATCAAGCTTCCGCTTCCCTGGGAATAAAGCTTCTCAACAAACCATCCCCAATAGAACCGGATGTGATTATCTGTGGAGCATTTGCGGAAAATACGTCTATTAAACTATCGGACACCTGGCCGAGCCGGATGAGAGGTCCCTTGATCCCTCGCCCCGTCTTGTCTAGATGGACCCGGTATAGCCAGGCCGGGCCCCTCTGGTCGCTCCCTTTAGAGCGGCGATGTCGGACTGGATGAAAACCAGGGTGGCCTGGGTTCGTTCAAAAAGACGGTTTTGCCTGCATCTCGGCCTCTGGCCCGAATGATTTCGGACCATGCTGGTGCCGGATGCGCCCTTTTTGAGCGTTTCGCATGCGCTGCTCCCGAACCGACATATGAGGCAACGCATGTTTGAACTCTCACAATACTTCTCTCCGGAGGTCGTGGCCTTCCTGATGGTCATCGGCATCGATCTGGCGCTTGCCGGCGACAATGCCATCGTCATCGGCCTTGCGGCTGCCGGGCTCCCGAAGGAGCAGCGCAACAAGGCAATCCTGCTCGGCGTCCTCGCTGCAACCGTCCTGCGCATCATTTTCGCTCTTCTCACAACGCAACTCCTCCAGATCGTCGGACTCCTGCTTGCAGGCGGCGTCCTTCTCCTCTGGGTGTGCTGGAAGATGTGGCGCGAGCTCCGCACGGGTCATGAGCAAGAGCAGCATGCGGCGGAAGAAGCCCTGGAGGGCCGCGACATCAACCAGGATGGCACGGTTGCCGGTGGTGTGCCGCGCAAGACCTTCGCCCAGGCCGCCTGGCAGATCATCATCGCCGACGTGTCGATGTCCCTCGACAACGTGCTTGCCGTGGCCGGTGCAGCGCGCGAGCATCCTTACATCCTGGCCTTCGGTCTCCTGCTGTCCATCGCTCTCATGGGGCTCGCAGCCTCGTACATCGCCCGCCTGCTCCAGCGCTACCGCTGGATCGCCTATGTGGGTCTGGCGATCATTCTCTATGTGGCCATCAAGATGATCTATGAGGGCTATGTCGAGGTGGCTCCCTTCGTCAACGGCGTCGCCGGTTGAGGGGCGGGCCGCTTGGCCCATCCCTGAAATCCTAATCTTCGATTGACGGCGGGGATGCGGGAAGGCACAGAGCACCACGCTCATGTCTCCCGCTCCCCGCCCTTATTTTTCCGTTGCAGGCCTTCGCCACGGCGCCCGCGCCGCTCTTCCGGCGTTCCCCGGCTTCATCATGTTCGCCATCGCCTTCGGCACGGCGGCGGCGCAGAAGGGGCTGTCGCTCGGTGAGACCCTGGGACTTTCCGCCTTCGTCTATGCCGGCGCCTCGCAGATGGTGGGGCTCGAGATCTGGCAGCAGGTCTGGTCGCCCGCGACGATTCTAACGATCGTCACGGTGACCGCCGTCGTGAATGCCCGCATGATTCTGCTGGGCGCGACCCTCCAGCCCTGGCTCAGGGACGAGCCGCTCGCCCGCACGGCGCTCAACCTCTTTCTCCTCACGGAGGCCGGCTGGCTCATCGGCACCCGCTACCACAACGAGGGCGGAAGGGATGTGGGCGTCCTGCTGGGCTGCGCGCTCATCCTCTGGCTGGTCTGGCTGATTGCGACGCTCACAGGGTTCTTCGCGGGCGCTCTCGTGCCGGAGCCAAGGCGCTTCGGCCTCGACCTTGTGATGCCGGTCTTCTTCGGGGTCATGCTCGTGCCCCTGTGGAAGGGCGCCGGATCCGCCCTGCCCTGGCTCGTGGCGGGCGTGGTCTCGCTCATCGTCCATGCCCTCGTGCCCGGCTATGCCTTCATCATTGCAGGCGCTCTGGCCGGAGTAGCAGCCGGGATGCTGATCGAATGACCACCTTCGGTGCCTTCATCGCGAGCCCATGGGGCTCTGTCGTGGTCATTGCGGCCATGGCCCTGGTGACGTTCCTGTGCCGTATCGCGGGCGTTGTGGTCATGAGCCGGGTGCGCATCACGCCCCGCGTCGAACGGGGCCTGCGCGCCCTGCCCGGCTCCATCATCCTGGCCACCATTCTGCCGGCCGTGATCGACAACGGCTGGCCGGCGCTTGCTGCTCTTGGGGCTGCCATCATCGCCATGGCCGTCACGCGGATCGATATCGTCGGCCTCGTCGCTGGCCTAGGCACCCTCTCCATCATCAGGGCTCTTGGGTGAGCCCTGCCTGAGCCGCAGGCGGATGCGGTACATCAAGCCGTCGCGGATGTTGCGATAGGCATCGAGCATTTGGTCGCGCGAGCCCTGTGTGATGGTTGGGTCCGGCGTCGGCCAATACTCCACATCGGCCGCAATCGTCCGCGTCAATTCGAGAGCGGCGTGATGCGCTTCCGGCGACAGGGAGATGATGAGGTCGAAGTTGAGCCCCTCCCACTCCTCCAACTCCTGAAGCGTACGCGGCTTGTGCTTGGAGGCGTCGATGCCGATCTCCGACAGGGTCGATGCCATGAAGCCGTCCGTCTCGCCTTTGCGGACGCCCGCGGACTGCACATAGATCGACTTGCCGAAATAGTGGCGTGCCAAGGCCTCGGCCATGGGCGAGCGCACCGCATTCATCGCACAGACGAACAGAACCGAGTGGATCCGTTTCGAGCGGGGCTCCTCCAAGCGTCAGCCCCTCCAGTGCAGCGCGAAGATGAGCGTGAAGAGGCGCCGCGCCGTATCGAAGTCGAGGATCAGCTTGCCCTCGAGGCGCCTCATCAGCAGTTCGGCAGCCTCGTTATGCAACCCCCTCCGCCCCATGTCGATGGCTTCGATCTGGGCAGGCGAGGCGGAGCGGATGGCCTGATAGTAGCTGTCGCAGATCAGCTCGTAGTCGCGGATCGCCTTCCGGAACGGCGTCAGAGACAGATGATGGGAGATGAGATGGGTTCCGTCCTGCGTATCGACCTGGAAGCACAGCTTCTTGTCGATCAGCGAAATGCGCAGCGCATAGGGTCCGCCGTCGTAGTTCGGCAGCCCGAAGGTGTTCTCTTCGAGAATGTCGTAGATGGCGATGGCCCGCTCATGCTCCTGATCGGGGTTGCCGCGGCCGATGGAGGCCTCATCGAGCGTGACGGCCACAAGCCGCCCGTGCTCCTTTGCTTCGCTCGCCATCCCGCCTCCGCCTTTAAAGGTTCAGGCGGATCGCAATCGATCGCGCATGCCCCTCCAACCCCTCCGATCGCCCAAGGGCGATGGCTGCGGGCCCGAGCGCGCGCAGCGCTCCCGCATCGCATTTCAGGATCGAGCTTCGCTTCATGAAGTCAAGCACGCCGAGGCCCGAGGAGAACCGAGCGGAGCGGGCCGTGGGCAGAACATGGTTCGGGCCGCCCACATAGTCGCCGATGGCTTCGGGCGTATGGCTGCCGAGAAAGATCGAGCCTGCATTGCGGACCCTGCTCGCGAGTTCCTCCGCATTGTCCGTCTCAATTTCGAGATGCTCAGGAGCCAGCCGGTCCACCAGGGGAATGGCGTTCTCCAGATGATCGATCAGGATGATCGCGCCGTAATCGCGCCAGCTGGCACCTGCGATCTCGGCCTTGGGCAAGGTCTTGAGCTGACGCTCGACAGCCTGCTCGACCGCATCGGCAAGAGCGGCGCTGTCCGTAATGAGGATAGATTGCGCGGCGGGATCGTGCTCGGCCTGGGCCAGGAGATCGGCGGCAATCCACTCCGGATTGCCGTGGGCGTCCGCGAGGATCAGCACCTCGGAAGGGCCTGCGATCATGTCGATGCCAACCTGGCCGAAGACGCGCCGCTTGGCGGCCGCCACATAGGCATTGCCCGGGCCCACGATCTTGGCGACAGGCCGCACGGCCGCGGTGCCATAGGCAAGCGCCGCCACAGCCTGCGCGCCGCCGATGCGGAAGACTTCATCCACGCCGGCAAGGCGGGCAGCAGCCAGAACGAGCGGGTTCGTCTCGCCCCGCGGGGTCGGAACCACCATGGCGATGCGCGGAACGCCCGCGACCTTTGCGGGCACCGCATTCATGAGAACGGACGAGGGGTAGCTGGCCCGGCCGCCCGGAACATAGAGCCCCACGGACTCGATGGCATTCCAGCGCCAGCCGAGGGTAACGCCGAGGGCATCCGTCGACATGGAGTCCTGCGGGCGCTGCGCCTGATGATAGACTTCGATGCGCTCCTTGGCAAAGGCGAGTGCCTCCAACGCCTCCTTGGGACATTGGGCTTCCGCTGCATCGATCTCGGCATCGGAGATACGCAGGGTTTCTGGCTGAAGCGCCAGACCGTCGAACCGATAGGTATAGTCGATCAGGGCCTCATCGCCCCGCACCACCACATCCTCGATGATCCCGCGGACCGCCTCGTCGACATCCTCCGAGACCTCGCGCTTGGCGGACAGGAGCGCAGCAAACGCCTGCGGGAATGACGGCTCCCGCGCATCGAGCCTTTGCGCCATTACAGGCGCTCCGCCGGCAAGGGCTGGTCCTCATGGGAGGGGCGGCTCTCGGCAGCCCACACGGGACCGGTGTCCTTCATCTGCATCTCGATGCACTCCAGGTCCACCTGGATGGCTCCACCTTCGGCAAAGATCAAGGTGGCAGTGCCCGATGGGGCGTCCCGTTCCTCGAACGCGATGGCAAGAAGGTTAAGAATGGCATCCTTGTTGGCCTGGTCGATGCCGCGCACGCGCACGCCCGTGACATGCTCGAAATGCATGCAGGTCAGCCGGCGCTGAGGCGTGGCCGCCTCCCAATCATAGCGGCGGATCTGGATGGCGAAGCGCCGCTCCTTGGGCAGATAGGCGATATCGCCGACGCGCAGCAGGGAATCCTGGAGATGGGCGGAGATGACGGCTAGATCTTCAGGGTCGAGCGCGACGAGTCTCAGAAGGTCCATGGGCCTACCAACCTGTTGTTGAACTTTGAGGTTTAGGTAGAGAGCCCCCTGCCCGGGCGCAACCTCTGCGCCGAAGCTGCCGTGGCATCCAACGCCTGCTTGCCACGATTCTTTGGGAAATACGGCCTGCAAAAAGAAAAGGCCGGCTCCGAGAGCCGGCCTCTTTGGCTGATTTAGCCCCTTACCCGCTCGATCTGCGCACCGCAGCGGACAAGCTTGGCTTCGAGGGCCTCGAAGCCACGGTCAAGGTGATAGACCCGGTTGATGGTGGTCTCGCCGTCGGCCACAAGGCCCGCAATGACCAGGGACACGGAGGCGCGCAGGTCGGTTGCCATGACCGGAGCGCCCTTGAGCCCGGGAACGCCGTCCACATAGGCGCTGTCACCGTCGAGGCGGATCTGGGCGCCTAGGCGGGCGAGCTCCTGCACGTGCATGAAGCGGTTCTCGAAGATCGTCTCGCGAATGCGCGAGGTGCCGCTGGCCCGGGTCATGAGAGCCATGAACTGCGCCTGCAGATCGGTCGGGAAGCCGGGGAACGGGTCCGTCGTGATATCGACAGGCTGAATGCCGTTGCCGTTGCGGCGAACAC
>JALYFY010000242.1 GCA_030777385.1 Pseudomonadota bacterium
CTTGCTGCGCGGGTCGAGGTTCACGAGATGCGGCTTGAGGGCGATGTGATGCGCATGAAGCCGGTCGAGGGCGGGCTCGAGATCAAGCCAGGCGCCACCGTCGAGCTGAAGCCCGGCGGGTTTCATCTCATGTTCGTGGACCTGAAAGAACCCCTCAAGGAAGGCCAGACCTTCAAGGGGACCCTCCTGTTCGAAAAGGCGGGAGCCATCGAGGTGGAATACGCGGTGCGCGGCATCGGCGCGTCAGTGCCGGCCGAGCACAAGCATTAAGGCAGGAGACCTTCCATGACGTTCAAGCGCATTCTCGTGCCGCTCCTGGTCTTCGCCATCGGGGCGCTGACCCTGCTCACCACCCTTCTGCTGATCCTGCCGGAATCGCAGCAGCAGAGCGCCGGAAAGGTGCCGATCGGCGGGCCGTTCCGGCTCACCAGCCAGGAGGGCAAGCCGTTTTCGGACGAGAACCTGAAGGGCAAGCCCTTCGTGGTCTTCTTCGGCTTCACCCATTGCCCGGAGGTCTGCCCGACCACCCTCTACGACCTGACCCAGGATTTTGCCGCCCTCGGCAAGGATGCGGACAGCCTGCAGGCCGTCTTCATCACCGTCGATCCGGCCCGCGATACGCCGGAGCTGATGAAGACATACCTGTCCTCCTTCGATCCGCGCATCGTCGGCCTGGCGGGAACGGAAGAGGAGATCGCCGCGGCCGCCAAAGCCTACAAGATCTACTACCGCAAGGTGCCGACGGAAGGCTCGGACTACACCATGGACCACTCGGCCACCCTGTTCCTGATGGACAGCAAGGGCGAGTTCTACGGCACCTCCAACTTCCAGGAGCCGGAGGAGACCCGGCGCGCCAAGCTGCGGCAGTTGGTGAAGAACGGGTGAGGCGATCCACAGGTGTCATCCCCGGTGGCCACAGGCCGGGAAGGGGATCCAGGATCAGGCGCTGAGCTGGATTCCCTTCCCTCCGCTGCGCTCCGGCCGGGAATGACACTGACATAAGAAAAGCCCCGGCCTTGCAGCCGGGGCTTTTCCGTTTCGAGCCTTAAAGGCTTCAGTAGCTGTAGGCGCGCTCGCCGTGGTCCGCGAGGTCGAGGCCTTCGCGCTCGGCGTCCTGGGTGACGCGCAGGCCGACCACCAGGTCGACGAGCTTGAACAGCACCACGGAGCCGATGCCGGTCCATACCAGCGTCACGGCCACGGCGACGATCTGGGTCCAGACCTGGCCGCCGATGCTGTACTCGCCGACGCCGTAGCCGCCAAGAGAAGGGGCCGCCACGATGCCGGTGCCGATGGCGCCGATGATGCCGCCCACGCCATGGATGCCGAAGACGTCGAGGGCGTCGTCATAGCCGAGCGCATTCTTCACGCCGGTGACGGCGAAGTAGCACACTGCGCCGGCCACGAGACCGAGCACGATGGAGCCCATGGGGCCTGCGAGTCCCGCCGCCGGAGTGATGGCCACGAGGCCCGCGACCGCGCCCGAGGCGATGCCGAGCAGCGAGGCCTTGCCTTTGCCGATGGCCTCGACGGTCATCCAGGAGAGGCCGGCTGCGGCAGGCGCCACGATGGTGTTGAGGAGCGCAAGCGCCGCACCGCCCGTGGCCTCCAGGTTCGAGCCCGCATTGAAGCCGAACCAGCCGACCCACAGAAGGCAGGCGCCCACGAAGGTCAGGGTCAGCGAGTGCGGAGCCATCAGGTCGCGGCCATAGCCGATGCGCTTGCCGATCAGCAGGGCGCCCACGAGACCGGCCACGCCGGAGTTGATATGCACCACCGTGCCGCCCGCGAAGTCCAGCGCCCCGAGGCCGAAGAGATAGCCCTCCGAGAACCACACCATGTGGGCGATGGGCAGGTAGATGAAGGTCACCCACAGGCCCGTGAACAGCATCACGGCGGAGAACTTGATGCGCTCGGCAAAGGCGCCGACGATCAGGGCCGGCGTGATGGCCGCAAAGGTGAGCTGGAAGGCGATGAAGGTGAATTCCGGAATGGCAACGCCCTTGGTGAAGGTGTCGGCGGTGGAATCCGTGGTGACGCCGGCGAGAAAGGCCTTCGAGAAGCCGCCGATGATGGCCCCGAGCGCGCCTTCGCCCCCGGACGTGAAGGCGACCGAGTACCCGTAGAACACCCACAGGATGGCGACGAGGCTGAACACGGCGAAGACCTGCATGAGCACGGACAGCATGTTTTTGGTGCGCACGAGGCCGCCATAGAACAGGGCGAGCCCCGGGATGGTCATGAGGATCACGAGGATCGTCGAGACGAGCATCCAGCCGGTGTCGCCCTTGTTGACGGTGGGGGCAGCGGCTGCCGCTTCGGGAGCTGCGGGAACTGCAGGAGCGGCCTGCGCCAGAGCGGGCTCGGTGGCGGCTAGGCCCAGTGCCAGCGCGCCGAGCGCCGGCAGGATAAGGTGACGAAACTTCATCGGAAGTGAACTCCGGGAATGAGCAAAGGAAATTGGGACTAAAGGGCGTCGGTGTCGGTCTCGCCCGTGCGGATGCGAACGGCCTTTTCGAGCGACAGGACGAAGATCTTGCCGTCGCCGATCTGGCCCGTGCGGGCCGACGCGGTGATCGCGTCGATCACCTGCGGCACCAACTCGGAGGCCACCGCCACCTCGATCTTCAGCTTCGGCAGGAAGCTCACGGCGTATTCGGCGCCGCGATAGATCTCCGTATGGCCTTTCTGCCGTCCGTATCCCTTCACCTCAGTCACGGTGAGGCCGTGCACGCCGAGAGTGGTGAGCGCATCGCGCACCTCCTCCAGCTTGAACGGCTTGATGACCGCCATCACGATTTTCATGGGTTAGGCCCCCTTTGAGACGTCTGCCCGAAAAAACGAGCGACGGTTTGCACGCGAACCCGACCTGTGGACGGGTGTCGTGAGGCCTTTATGCAAGAACCATGCCAAGCTCTGCAGCGCATGGGAATAGGGCGCTGCCTCTTTGATAGGCAGCGCTGGATCGGCTAGAAAACAGCCTCAGTGCCTCAATAATGAGCAGAAGAGTTCAGGCTCTCCGTTCGCGGATGAGCCCTTCCTGGGCCACGGACGCGACAAGGGTGCCGTCCTGCTTAAAAATAAGTCCGCGGGACAGGCCGCGGGCGCCGCCGGCGCTCGGCGTGTCCTGCGCATAGAGCAGCCACTCGTCTGCCCGGAAGGGCCGGTGGAACCACATGGCATGGTCCAGGCTCGCCGGCTGGATCTCAGGCTCGAACACCGTCCGGCCATGGGGGATCAGGGACGTGTCGAGGAGCGTCATGTCGGAGGCGTAGGCGAGGACGCATTGGTGAATCGCCGGGTCGTCCGGCAGACGCCCGGTGGTCTTGATCCACACGTGGAAGCGCGGCTCGCCCGGCTCGCGGGACATGTAGCGGTTGAGCTCCACGGGCCGGATCTCCAGGGGGCGCTCGCGCTCATAGTAGGTGCGCATGGGCTCCGGCATCTTGAGGATCAGGCCGCCTTTCACCTCCTCCTCGCTGGGAAGCTCGTCGGGACCCGGCACCTTGGGCATCTCGGCTTGATGCGCGAAGCCCTCCTCCTCCAGATGGAACGAGGCCGACATGGAAAAGATCGCCTGCCCGTGCTGGATCGCCAGCACCCGGCGCGTGGTGAAGCTCCTGCCGTCGCGGAGGCGGTCGACCTCGTAGATGATCGGGACCTTGGGATCGCCGGGCAGCATGAAATAGCAATGGAGCGAGTGGGGATGGCGCCCATCCACCGTGCGGGTGGCGGCCACCAGCGCCTGCCCGATCACCTGACCGCCGAACACCCGCTGCCAGCCGCTTTTGGGGCTCTGCCCGCGAAACAGGTTCACCTCGAGCCGTTCGAGGTCCAGGATGGAAAGCAGGTCGGTGACGGCGCGGGACATGGGCCTCAAAATCCTCTGATCGGGTCGTGCCATCCATCGGCGAGCGGTTCAGGAACGTCAAGCTTGACGCTGGCGAATGGATCGCTGACACCCACCTATAACGATCGAGGCATGGAGAAAGACCGATGAGCGCAGCAACAGGCATGGAGCGACCGCGCATCGTCATCGCCGGCGGGGGGCTTGCCGGGCTGTCCCTGGCGCTCGCTCTCAAACGGGGTTTGGCCGAGGGCATCGATGTGGTCATGTGCGACCCGGCCCTGAAGCGCGACCCGCATGGGGATCGCCGCTCCTATGCGATTGCTGCGGCCGCCCGCCGGATGCTGACGGCGCTGGCCGTCTGGGACGGGGTGGCGGAGCGCGCACAGCCCATCCTCGACATGGTGATCACCGACAGCCGGCTGCAGGATCCCGTGCGCCCGACCTTTCTCACCTTCGAGAGGGACGTGGATGGAACGGAGCCTTTCGCCCACATGGTGACCGCTGGGGACCTGACGGCCTCCCTGCTGCAGGCCTGCCGGGAGGCAGGGGTCGACCTGAGGCCCGAGGGCGTCAAGGGCTTTGCCGTCGAAGGCGCCCATACCCACGCTGCCCTGACGGGTGGAGAAACCCTCTCGGCCGCACTTCTTGTCGCCGCCGATGGCGGGCGCTCGCGCCTGCGCGAGCAGGCGGGCATCGGCTGGATCTCTTGGCCCTACAAGCAGTCCGGCATCGTGGCCACCATCGGCCATGAGCGCGATCACGAGGGCAAGGCCGTTGAGCATTTCCTGCCCTCCGGCCCTTTCGCGATCCTGCCGCTCAAGCCCGAGTCCCAGGCTGACGGCAGCCTCAAGCACCGCTCCTCCATCGTCTGGACGGAACGCGCCGAGAACGTGCCTGCCCTGCTCGAATCCCATCCCGAAGACCTGCTCCTCGAGTTGGAGCGCCGCTTCGGGCTGCAGCTTGGAGGGCTCACCTTCGAGACCAAACCGCAGGCCTTTCCTCTGTCCTTCGGGGTGGCGCGCTCCTTCGTGGGCGAGCGCCTTGCGCTGTTAGGGGATGCGGCCCATGTGATCCACCCCATCGCGGGCCAGGGGCTCAATCTCGGCCTGCACGATGCGGCGGCGCTGGCGGAAATCATCACCGACGCCATGCGGCTGGGCATGGATCCGGGCGCGGCCGACGTGCTCGACGGCTATGAGCGCGCCCGCCGCACCGACATCACCGCCATGGGGGTGGTGACGGATGGCCTGAACCGGCTGTTCTCCAACGACCTCCTGCCCGTGCGCCTGATCCGCGACCTGGGCCTCGGCCTCGTCGACCGGATGCCGGGCCTGAAGCGCTTCTTCATCGGCGAGGCTGCAGGACTGACAGGCCGGGAGGCGCCGCGCCTGCTGCGCGGCGAGGCACTTTAGATCGCCTTTCCGTGCTCATGCTGGCATTGCTCGTGATCGGCTAGAACCTGGATGATCCGGCATTCCCGCACCGGCCCGTGGCTGCAATCGTCCAGCATGTGCCGCAGCTCGGCGCGTAGCAGGGTGAGCTGCTCGATGCGGCGCTCGACGCTCTCGAGATGCCGGAGAACGATCCGGTCGGCCGGCTCGCAGGGCTGTTCCGGCTCGGCGCTCAGGCTGAGAAGCTCGCGGATTGCCTCCACCTCGAAGCCTAAGTCCCGCGCATGGCGGATGAAGCGGAGACGGGACACGTCCTGCGCCCCATAGCGCCGCTGCCGCCCTTCCGTGCGCGGCGGGGCTGGGAGCAGGCCGATCTGCTCGTAGTAGCGGATCGTCGGCACCTTCACCGCGACCTGCCGCGACAGTTCCCCAATGGACAAATCCGTCATTTTTCCTCTTGAACCTCTAGTCGCTAGAGATTGTAAGGTCTTCGCCTGACGATGAAAAGGAGATTCGGATGAGCGAAGCCTGCGGACACCAGCACGATGCGTGCTGCAGCGGCCCCAAGGCTCACGGGCATGACCACGCGCAACACGCGGCAGCCCCGGCGGTCGGTCATGGCCCTGCGGACGAGGCCTGCGGCTGCCATGGCGGTGTGCCGGTCTTCGACGGGGTCGACCCGCGCTACAAGCGCGTGCTGTGGACGGTGATCCTCATCAATGCGGCCATGTTCGTCACCGAGATCGTGGCCGGGCACCTGGCCCGTTCGCAGGCGCTCCAGGCGGACGCCCTCGACTTTCTCGGCGACACGGTCACCTACGGCCTGAGCCTTGCGGTGATCGGCGCAACCTTACGCACCCGCGCGACGGCGGCCCTGTTCAAGGGGGTCAGCCTCTCCGTCATGGGAGCCTGGGTGCTGGGCTCCACGGTCTATCACGTGCTCGTCCTGGGCCTGCCGCGGGCGGAGATCATGGGCGTGATCGGGCTTCTGGCGCTCGCCGCCAACGTCACCAGCGTGCTCCTGCTGATGCGCTACAAGGACGGCGATGCCAATGTCCGCTCGGTCTGGCTGTGCTCGCGCAACGACGCCATCGGCAACATCGTGGTGACGGGAGCGGCCGGCGCGGTCTGGTGGACTGCAAGCGCCTGGCCCGATCTGATCGTCGCCGCCCTTATGGCGGGGCTGTTCCTGTCTTCGGCCGTGCAGATCCTGCGCCAGGCTTGGGGCGAGTACCGCAGTGCCGATGCGGCTGTTCCGGCTCCGGCCGCGTAAGCAAAGAAAAAGCCGGGCAGATGCCCGGCCTTTGTTGTTTCAGGAGGAGAGGTCTTACTTCTCGGCCTTTGCCCGCTCGATCGCCTCGACGATCAGGCGGCGGGCTTCCTCGGCGTCGCCCCAGCGGATGATCTTGGCCCATTTGCCGGGCTCGAGATCCTTGTAGTGCTCGAAGAAGTGCTCGATCTGCTTGATGGTGATCTCAGGCAGGTCCGTATAGGTGGCGACCCGGTCGTAGCGCTGGGTGAGCTTGCTCGACGGGACGGCGATGATCTTCTCGTCCTGGCCGCCGTCGTCCTCCATCACGAGAACGCCCACGGGGCGCACGTTGATGACGGCGCCCGGCGCGATGGCGCGGGTGTTGGCCACCAGCACGTCGCAAGGATCGCCATCCCCCGACAGGGTATGGGGGATGAAGCCGTAGTTTCCGGGATACCGCATGGCGGTATAGAGGAAGCGGTCCACCACGAGGGCACCGGACTCCTTGTCCATCTCGTACTTGATGGGCTCGCCGCCGATCGGCACTTCGATGACGACGTTCACGTCGTCCGGCGGGTTCTTTCCAATCTTGATCGCGTCAAGGCGCATAGAGCTGGTCTCCGGAACGGGGCTTGGAGCATTTTCGGGTGAGGCATCCTCCGGCAGGAGCGGACGCCGGTTCACCGGTGAAAATGCGGCAAAAGATGGCCATGGAAGCGGCCTGACGAAAGGCCCGGCAAAACCGCTCCCGAAGCTGGACGCTTCACTAGCCGGAGCAAGCCCCGGCAACAAGAAGCGAAATCAGGTTTTTAGGGCATTTTCCGGGAAAGAGGACCTGTCCGGCCCCAAACGGCCGTCAGCGGAAGAGGTAGGCCACCTTGGCCAGCGGCGTGCCCCCGATGCGCTCCTCGACGCGGGAAACCTTCTGCCCGCCCATTCCTTCATAGAAGGCGCAAGCGCGCTCGTTGTCCTCCAGCGCCCAGACGACGACCCGCTCCATCTCCCGATGCCGCAGGTCGTTGCGCACGGCCTTGAACAGGCGCCGGCCGAAGCCGAGACCCTGGTATTCCGGCAGCAGGTAAAGCTCGTCGATTTCGCCCCTCGCCGGCAGCGAACGATCGCGGCAGCGGCCGTAGGAGGCATAGCCCACAGCGCCCTGGCCGATATCCAGAACCACCAGCGGCCGACCGCGGGAGACCGTGGAACGCCACCAGCGCTCGCTGCGCCGCGAGAACATCTTCTCAAGGGCGACGCCCGGTATGATGCCGAGATAAGCCTCGCGCCAAGCCGCATCGAAAACCTTGGACAATGCAGCAGCGTCATCGGGCTTGGCGTGACGGATGCTGACGAGAAGATCGCTCATGTTTTTGTAAAGGCCAGAGAAGCAACAGAGCAAGCTTCCGCCCAGGACGGTTAACGGGGGCTTAACGAAACC
>JALYFY010000243.1 GCA_030777385.1 Pseudomonadota bacterium
AGGGCTCTCATTTGAGGCACGTGGGTCGCTTAGCATCTGCCTTCAGAGCTGCAACTACTCGCTTTTCTGCTTGTGAGCGCTGATCAGCCGCTCAAGTTCGGCGACACGCAGACCCGCGCCCGGTTCCAAGCGGCCGCGACATCCTTGTTGCGGTGAAGGCAGTGTCGGTGAACCCGGTCGACGCGAAGGTTCGAGCCGGCGCGGCGCCGTTCGAGGGACGCAGCGAGCGGATACTTGGCTGGGACGCGGCCGAGATCGTCGAGGCCGTTGGCCCCGAAGCAACCCGCTTCAAGGCGGCGATGCGATCTTCTACGCGGGCAGTGTCGCCCGCAGCGGCGGCATTATGGAATCACGATCTTGCCCGATCCGCTTGCGTCCGAAGCGAAGCTGATTTTTCGTTTCACTTGGATCTGAGGATACTGTGGTCAAATGGACGGACCGCGGACTCGTAGGGCTAGCCTTCCCACCGCATCAAGCGGGAGCAGCCTAGCATCGGGAAGGTCGCCGAGCGCTTACGTGGCTTTGCTGGCCACCGTGTATATTGGTGTAATCCCATCGGTAGCTTGCTTGACCATGCCGGCAGCCATCAGCTCCTTGAGACGCCGCTGAACCGTCCTGGAGTGGATGTTCGTGAGCCGGCTGAGCTCATGAACAGTGCGCTCAGCATCGCTCAACGCGGCTAGGATCTGCGCTTGTGACCGTTCTATTCTCTGCGACGGCTGCCGCTCGATCTCAGCTTCGCGGATGTACGCTCCCCATGGTTGAGCTTCCGGCAACTGCGTGCTTTTCTGCACTGCGGAAAGCTCGGCACGCAGCTCCTCAAGCTGCCTCGTGAGAACGCCCGTCTTCTCCGCCTCCAGGCGATACACCCCTGCCCAATCAATCCCATAATCGATTGGCCCAGGCGTGCTATCAGCCTGTCGGACGAGGTCCTGGAACGTACCACCGTTCAGCAAGCTGTACGCCTTGCGGACCGAGTTGAGCGCATACGCATCATCCGTGTCGGGCCTCCCGGCAATATCAAGCGCTACAGCAACTGCCTTAGTCAGCGTCGTAAGTGGTTGATACAAGGCGCCCTCCCCGTGCCGCTGTCGTGACTGTCGCGTCAGCCACCATCCATCCCGTCGCGACAGTCGCGACAATTGGTTGAGGAACCGTGAAGGATAAGCAGGCTGGCGCCGCCATCAGCGATGCCATCCCTGGGGGTCGCCCAGATCGCAGTCTGGCCCAAACGGGTAGGCTCCAGAAAGCCGAGACCCTCAGTCAGGCTAACCCGAGCAGCGATCCCCAAAGACGAGACTTGTCATTCACCGAAGGTCGAACTGGGTGGAATGCGGGCGTTGGCTGTTACTAGCCGAGCGGCCGCTCTTGGCCGCAAGCAGACCGTCCGCTTCTGGACTAAGGCCGCGGAAGGCGGACGTAAGCCTTGAAACCCTTCGTCCATACCGGCCGTGAGGGCGCTTCGACGGCCGTATGGAGTTTGGCCGCCGTCGAGCGTTGACTGACAATGCTTGTTGGAAGACACGTCGGCTGCCGCTCACGAGAGCGGTACTGCACCAGCCCGCACGCGGACCATCGCATAAGCTCTCAAGAAGCGTTGAGCATCATCTTCTCTTCTGCTTCAAGGAGCCGTGAACCGCAGCTGGTCCTTCGCTATCGATCGCGGTGGCACCTTTACCGACATTGTCGCCTACAGCTCGGATGGGCTCCAGCGCATGCTCAAGCTGTTGTCTGAAGATCCCCGGCATTATGACGACGCAGCCCTCGAGGGCATTGGACGAGTGCTGGCCACCGAGGGCGGCACCGTGGCATTCGTGCGCATGGGCACCACCGTCGCCACCAACGCCCTGCTGGAACGCACGGGCGAGCGGGTGGCGCTGGTCACCACCCGCGGGTTCGGCGACACGTTGCGGATCGGCTACCAGGCGCGTCCGGAGATATTCGCCCGTCACATCCGTCTGCCATCGATGCTGTACGAAGCCGTGGTCGAGCTTGACGAGAGGATCGGGGCCCGAGGGGAAGTGCTCGCACCACTGGATGAAGCGGAGGCGGTGCGGACACTTCAGGAGCTTCGGACACAGGGCTTCGACAGCCTCGCCATCCTGCTCATGCACGGCTGGGCCTTCCCGGCCCATGAACGCCAGCTCGCGGCCCTTGCCCGCCAGAGCGGCTTCGCGCAGGTGTCCGTCAGCCACGAGGTGGCGCCGTTGATCAAGCTCATCAGCCGCGGCGATACCACTGTGGCCGACGCCTACCTGTCCCCCGTGTTGAGCCACTACGTCGAGCGGGTTGCGAGCGGTCTCCACCCGGCAGCCGAGCTGCACTTCATGCAATCGAACGGCGGGCTTGCCGAAGCGCGTGCCTTTCGCGGCAAGGACGCGATCCTGTCGGGCCCGGCGGGCGGCGTGGTCGGGATGGTGGCGGCGAGTGCGCCGCTTGGGGCCGACAAGCTGATCGGCTTCGACATGGGCGGCACTTCGACCGACGTATCGCACTATTCCGGGCGGCTTGAGCTCGCCGAGGAAAGCGTGGTTGCCGGTGTGCGGATTCGTGCGCCGATGATGCAGATCCACACGGTGGCCGCGGGCGGCGGATCGATCTGCCGGTTCGACGGCATGCGCTTCCGGGTCGGGCCGCAGTCGGCGGGCGCGAGGCCGGGTCCGGCCTGCTAC
>JALYFY010000244.1 GCA_030777385.1 Pseudomonadota bacterium
GCAGCAGGCCAAGCCGGTCGGTCATGAATGATCCCTGCTAGGTGTGCATTGACCCTTCGCTTCATGATGATTAAATGAGAATGAACGTTCATTCTCTTGATTTCGGGGCCGCTTACCTCATGGCAGATCCGCAAGCCTCCCTCGACCGGAAGCCGGACCCGTCTGCTGAGCGTCAGACGCGCATCCTCAATGCCGCCGAGCGCTGCTTCGTCCGGTCCGGTTTTCACCGCACCACCATGCAGGACGTGGCGGCTGAGGCCGGAATGAGCCCCGGCAATCTCTACCGCTACTTCGATTCGAAAGACGCCGTCGTCCTGGCTCTCGCCGAGAGGGATCGGTCCCGGATCGGGGAGGACTTCGCTGCGCTTTCCCAGCCAGGCGACCTCCTGCCTGCTTTGCGTTCCATCGCCCACAAGCACTTTGCCGAGGAGCCCCGGGAGCGGGCCGTGCTCTGTCTGGAGATCTGGGCGGAGGCTACCCGCAACCGGTCGTTCGCCGCCATGTCGGAGGCCTTCGACAGGGACATCTGCGATCGCATGTGCGCCCTGTTCCGGCAGGCGCAGGCAAATGGAGCTATTGCGCCGGAGGTCGACCTGGAAGCGCTCGCATCCCTGATCGTGACCATCGCCAACGGGCTGTTCGTGCGCCGGGCCGTGGATGCCACGCTGGATGCCGAGCGCGGGGTCGCAAGTCTGATGGCCGTGATCGAGGCGGCCTTTGCCGGGAAGATCAACCTAACACGCACCTGACATCGGGTGCCGGAGATGAACGTGTCATGATGCGCAGGTTGCACATTTTGGCGGCTGCTATGGTCCTCTTCCCGTTGGCCGCGGGCGCCGCGCAGCCGCAGGGCGCCCCTGCGCCCGCGGTGTCCGTGACGCGCGCCGCGGAACGGGAGATCACGGAACGGGCGGTGGTCACCGGAACGCTCGTTCCTCGCGAGGAGGTTCTGGTGGCCCCGGAACTGGAGGGCTTGCGGATCACGGAGGTTCTGGTCGAAGAGGGGGATAGCGTCACAAAGGGGCAGGTTCTGGCTCGCTTAGCGACCGATCTTCTCGAAACGGAGCTTGCCCGCAACACTGCCTCTGTTGCCCGGGCCGAAGCGGGGGTCGCTCAAGCTCGAAGCCAGATTGTGCAAGCCGAGGCCGCACAGGTTGAGGCAGCCCAGGCCCTGGAGCGCACACGTTCGCTCATCAAAGGTGGCAACACAACAGAAGCCCAGCTCGAGCAGCGGGTCTCTGCAGCCCGGGCTGCGGAAGGGCGCCTTGCTGCTGCCCGCGACGGCCTGCGCATCGCCGAAGCTGAAAGGCAGTCCGATGATGCGCAGAGACGGGATATCCAAGTTCGCCTCGCCCGTGCCGCGATCAAAGCGCCTCAGCCAGGGATCATCGCTCGCAAGAATGCCAAGGTCGGTGCCACCGCGACAGCGGCAGGCGACCCGCTGTTCCGCATCATCGCGAATGGGGAGATCGAACTCGAAGGGGATGTGACAGAGACACAGCTCGTGCGCCTGCGCGAGGGTGCTCCCGCCCAGATAGGCATCGACCAGGGCCGGACTATCGAGGGCCGCGTGCGCAACATCTCCCCGGAGGTCGATCGCACCACCCGCCTGGGCCGGGTGCGGATAGCCCTGCCTCGAGATCCTGCCCTGCGCATTGGGGCCTTTGCCCGCGGCACCGTCGAGCTGGCCCGGACGACGGGGGTGGCGGTTCCGCTCAGCGCCGTGCTCTACAGCGTCAAAGGCGCAGCGGTCCAGATCGTGGTTGATGGGCGCATCCAGACCCGCCAGATCCGCACCGCCCTCTCGGCCGACAGCTTCATCCAGGTGGAGGGCATCAGCACGGGCGACCTGGTTGTCACGCGCGCCGGGAGCTTCCTGCGTGACGGCGATGCCGTACGCCCGGTGCTTGCCGAGGCGGCGCAGGCTGACGGAGTCCGGTAATGCAGCTCAACGTCTCCGCCTGGGCAATCCGCAAGCCGATCCCGCCCCTCGTCCTGTTCATCGTCCTGATGATCTTAGGCATCTTCAGCTTCCAGGGGCTGCCGATCACCCGGTTCCCCAACATCGACGTTCCGCTCGTCACAGTCGCGGTGACGCAAGCCGGCGCCGCACCGTCCGAGCTCCAGAACCAGGTCACCAAGCGGATTGAAGACTCGGTTGCCGGCGTCAACGGCGTCAAGCACATCACATCGACGATCTCTGAAGGTATCTCCACCACGACCATCGAGTTCCGGCTCGAGATCAACTCGGACCGGGCCGTCAACGACGTGAAGGACGCGGTTGCCAAGATCCGCTCCGACCTGCCGCGCACCATCGACGAGCCTGTCATTCAACGCCTGGACATCGCGGGGCTGCCGATCGTCACCTACGCCGCCTCCGCGCCTGCCATGACGCCGGAAGAGCTGTCGTGGTTCGTCGACGATATCGTGGCGCGTCAGCTTCAGAGCGTCCAGGGTGTCGGGCGCGTTGAACGCGTGGGCGGAGTCGAGCGTGAAATTCGTATCGAGCTGAAGCTTGATCGCCTGCTGGCGCTCGGCATCACGGCTGCGGACGTCAACCGGCAGCTGCGCCTGACCAGCGTCGATCTTGCTGGCGGGCGCGGCGAGGTGGGAGGCCAAGAGCAGTCGATCCGAACGCTGGGTGCCGCACAAACCCTTGAAGACCTCGCTTCGACCAGCATCACCCTTCCGGGCAATCGAAACGTTCGCCTCGATGAGCTGGCAACCGTCACCGACGCTGCCGCAGAGCCGCGCACCTTCGCGCGCTTCAACGGGCAACCCGTGGTCGCCTTCGCAGTCACGCGTGCAACCGGCGCCAGCGACGCCACGGTAGGCCAGGCCGTCGCCGCCAAAGTAGCCGAGCTGGGACAGGCTCATCCGGACGTGCGCTTCGACCTGATCGATGACACCGTCACTTACACGGTCGGCAACTACGAATCCGCCATGCATACCCTTATCGAGGGTGCCATCCTGGCGGTCATCGTGGTGTTCATCTTCCTGCGAGACTGGCGCGCCACCCTAATCGCGTCCCTGGCCCTGCCGCTCTCGGTGCTGCCCACGTTCTGGATCATGAGCACCATGGGCTTCTCGCTCAACCTGGTGAGCCTCCTGGCGCTGACCCTGGTCACAGGCATCCTGGTCGACGATGCCATCGTCGAGATCGAGAACATCGTGCGCCACATGCACATGGGCAAGTCGCCCTACCGCGCCGCGCTTGAAGGCGCGGACGAGATCGGCCTGGCGGTGATCGCGATCACGTTCACCATCGTGGCCGTGTTCGCCCCGGTCAGCTTCATGGGCGGAATCGCAGGACAATACTTCAAGCAGTTCGGGCTCACCGTCGCGGCCGCGGTCCTGATCTCGCTTTTGGTGGCCCGGCTGATCACCCCGATGATGGCGGCCTATTTCATGCGGCCGCACAAACATGTCGAGCAGAAGGACGGGTTCATCATGCGGGCTTACACCCGCCTGGTCGGCTGGTCCGTCCGGCACAAGTACATCACCTTCATCCTGGGGCTCGGCATCTTCGGAGCATCGCTCTGGTCGACCAACCTCCTGCCGTCGGCGTTTCTGCCGGAGGAGGATATCTCCCGCTCCCTCTTCGTGGCCGAGCTGCCGCCCGGATCGAGACTGAGCGATACGCAGCAGGTGAGCGACGGGATCGCGGAGCGCCTGCGCGCCATGCCCGAGGTGAGCTCGGTGTTCGTGAACGGTGGCCTCCAGCTCCCGGGCAAAAAGGAGGTGCGGCTGGCGACCTTTACGGTGAACCTCGTGCCCAAGGAGGAGCGATCCCTGCGGCAGCGGCAGATCGAGGGTCGTATCGTGGAGGAATTCCGCGACGTGCCCGACATCCGCTTCTTCGTCCTTAACGAGGGCGGACAACGCGGGCTTCAGCTCATCGTAAGCGGACCCGACCAAGACGTGGTGGTCGACACCGCGGCCAAGCTCCAGCGTGAGATGGCGAGCATCCCGACCGTCGAAAATCCCATGTCGACGGCGCCCCTCAACCGGCCCGAGATCCGCATCAGCCCAAAGCCGGACCTGGCGGCGGAGCTTGGCGTCTCGACCGACGTGTTGTCCGAGACGGTGCGGGTCGCGACAATCGGCGATGTCGGGGCGAACCTTGCCAAGTTCAATGCGGGCGACCGACAGATCCCGATCCGCGTCCAGCTGCCAGAGGCGGTGCGCGGAGACCGGGCGCTGATCGACATTCTCAAAGTGCCCGCTAAGGGAGGAGCCGCCGTCCCGCTCTCGGCGGTTGCCGACATCTCTTTCGGGCAGGGACCGACCTCGATCGACCGCTACGATCGCTCCTTGCGTGTGGCGCTTGAGGCCGACATGCGAGGCACGGATGCGCTCGGCGAGGTGCTGGAGGCCATCTACAACCTGCCGACGGCCAAAAATCTCCCACCGGGTGTGACGATCAAGCAGACCGGTGATGCCGAGGTCATGACGGAGGTCTTCACCTCGTTCGGCAAGGCTATGGGAGCCGGCATCATGATGGTGCTGGGCGTGCTGATCCTGCTGTTCGCCAACTTCCTGCAACCGTTCACGATCCTGCTGTCGCTGCCCTTGTCGATCGGAGGCGCGATCATGGCGCTGGTGATCACGCAGAAAGCGATCAGCCTGCCGGTGGTGATTGGCTTCCTGATGCTGATGGGGATCGTGACCAAGAACGCAATCATGCTGGTCGACTTTGCCATCGAGGAGGTGGCGAAGGGTGTGGACCGCAAAACCGCAATCATCGATGCCGGACGCAAGCGGGCACGTCCGATCGTGATGACCACCATCGCCATGGCTGCCGGCATGCTGCCGAGCGCGCTGGCTCTGGGCGCGGGCGGTGAGTTCCGCGCGCCAATGGCAATCGCGGTGATCGGGGGACTGATCGTCTCGACCTTGCTGTCGCTGGTGTTCGTGCCGGCCTTCTTCATCCTCATGGATGACCTGTCACGCCTGTTCAGTCGCCTGTTCAGCCGCTTCGTCGGGCCAAAGGATGAGCCTGCACCGGAGCCCCTCGGCATGCCAGTCCCCGCTGTCCCATCGGGCGCCCATCCGAATGGGCGTTCGAGGATCGCTGCCGAATGATGTCCCGCACTGCGCCGGGGTGGTGACCGCGAGGATCAAGGCGTCAGGTCTCATCTTCTTGAGGCGGATTGCGGACAGTGCTCTCAAGTGAATGGAGGCATTGAGCGGTGCCAGAGGCCCATGCCGACGTGCGCCGCCGCAAGACGTACATGGAAGTATGCTCCTTCGCGTGAGTTCTCTTGAACAGCGGTTCTCCGAACGTGCGGACCTTTGTGAAGGGTAGGGGAATATCGAAAGCTAATTGAGCTGTCTGGCCTTTGCACAAAGCCGGACCCTACAGGCAGGTTGACCGTTCGAGCACGCAGCCACAAGGACTTCAGAGCTTAGTCTCCAACCGTCGTGCCCACACGCCGCACCGTCGAGAAGCGGTTCTCGTGATAGACTGACGTGTAGGGCACCTGCACGTATTCAAGCGTCTTCCTTGCAGCCCAGCCCGGCAGCGTGTCCTTGTATCTGGCGAAGTTTGGATTGGGTCCGCTTCCGAAGAGGATCTCGTTGAGGTTCAGCCCCACCCCCACATAGAAGGATCGCTCGATCGGGTAGCCGAGTTCGCGCTCCTTGTCCTCGAACCCGCGTGCATCGAAGCCGGCATGCAGTTCCACGTACCGCAGCGGCGTGTTCTTGAGCGTCTCGAACCCGCTGCCCTTCAGGGCCATGATGTAGCGCTGGCGCTCGTACGGGGGAAGAATGCCGTTCTCCCCGGTGATTCCCGGCCGCTCGAAGCTTGCAGGCGTGTACATGATCCGCCAGTCCAGCTTCTCCCGCAGTCCGGGAATCGAGTTCCGGAACACTGAGAAGAGCGCACCGACGCCGTTCGCCACGATGTCCTCGCGCGAGAAGCGGTGCCTGCCCGTGAAACCGTCCAGGGTCTCGACCAATCCCATGATCCCGAACGCGACGAGCGAGGCTGTAATCGGAGCACCTGCAGGATTCGAGGCATTGGCCCGGATCCTGTCCGTCAGGAGGTCGGCAATGACGTAGGTCGAGAACGAGTGGCCGATCTTATCCATTCCGCCGTGCCGGGTGTTTTTGGCAAACCATCCTTCCTCGATGGTCTGGAACCCGGAGGCGTTGCCCCATTCCCAGTCCATGATGCCGACGGTGACGATGGCCGCGCCAACGATAGCCAACTCCCATCGGACCGCATGCAGATGATCACCCAATTGGCTGACCGAGTAGAACGTCGGGGGGATAGGCGTCGGCTCGGGGTTTGCCGTGGGGGCTGGTACGGTCGTGGCAGCCGTTTGGGCTCTCGACGGATGCCCCTTCTCTCGGGGCAGAGAATGATACCGTGAAGGTCCGCTCGGTTGCGCGAGGGCGGCCTCAGCGCGCAAACCGGCGACCAAAGCGGTAAAGCAAGCGACAAAGGCGACGACCCGCATTGGCCGATCCTCCTTCAGTGCCCCCTCGCAATACTTTTCTATGGCAAATGGCGGAACTCAAGCCCTGTAGCGCGAGCCATGTGCCGCAGGGGCCGAGAGGCTGCGATGAAGGTAAACGGAGCCTCAAGGCCTCGATGCCGACACTTTGAAGCCGTCCGTGGAGAGAGGCACATGGGAGTTGGCGGTCGGCGCTCGTGGTCCACGGGGCCTGTCGCCATATACAAACCGGGCTAGGCTAAGTTTCATTTCCGCCGGATCGGCCGGCGTTCACCTGGTGCTTCGTCACGTCATGCGAGCCAGGAGGAGAGCTTCTGGTGGCTCGCACGCTTCCTGATGGCACAAGCAAACCACCGCGTTGCGGTGTTGCTTCAATAGAAACGTCGGTTCATGGCACTTCTCGGTGGTAGACAAATTCTCTGCTCTAGCAAGGAACAGCGGACGGTGCTGGAGGGCAGGGGATCGTCAGCGCACGACCCGAAGGCAGCGTTCACCGGCATAGGCTCCTCCCGTCCGGCAAGGCATTTCGCCATCGTTTCAGGGAGCCTGCGGTGAGATCGAGGCCCTTATTGTGACGCGGACGGTCCGTTGGGCGGCTCTTGCCTTGGCAAGGCCGAAGGCTAGTTTAGGTGCCAAATGTTGACACCGGACCCTTTCCTGCTCGCACCCCATGAGAACCCGTAAGACCCGCAACGTCTCGCTCACCCCCGAGCTTGAGGCCCTTGTCGACAGCAAGGTCGCGTCCGGCCGCTACCGCAGCGCCAGCGAGGTCGTGCGGGCGGCCCTGCGGCTCCTCGACGAGCGCGAGCGGCGCATGGAGCGCAAGCTGCAGACCCTGCCGGATCCGCTCCATGCACGATAGGCGGCCCAGCGGGATAGAACCCGCCGCACCCGATTTCCTCTCCGGCGGCGGCGAGATGGGCGCTCTCATGCGCGCACACGACTGGGCAGCAACGCCGCTCGGAACCCCGGACGGCTGGCCGGAAGGACTCAAGACCCTCGTGGGGGTGATGCTGGGCTCCAACCAGCCGATGTTCATCGCCTGGGGCCGGGAGCGCACGCTGCTTTACAACAGCGCCTACACGGAAATCCTCGCGCGCAAGCACCCCACAGCCCTGGGTCGCGACTTCCTCGATGTCTGGCACGAGATCCGGGCCGACCTGCTGCCGATCGTCGAACAGGCCTATGCGGGCGAGTCGGTCCATATGGACGACATCACCCTCATCATGGAGCGCCGGGGCTACCCGGAGGAAACGCACTTCTCCTTTTCCTACACGCCTGTGCGCAGCCAAACGGGTGCCGTCGCCGGCTTCTTCTGCCCCTGCACCGAGATCACCCGGCAGGTGATGGCCGAGCGCCGGCGGGCTTTTCGCATCAAGCTCGAGGAGGCTCTTCGCGATCTTGCCGATCCCCGCGCCATCATGGCGGCGGCAGTCGAGGCGCTCGGGCAGCATCTGGGGGCCAACCGGGCGGGCTACAGCGAGGTGAAGGCCGACGGCGAGACCATCGTGTGCGAGACCTGCTTTGCCGATGGGGTGGAGCCCCTCATCGGAACCTTCGCGCTCAGCGATTTCGGACCGCACAGCATTGCGCGCCAACATAGAGGGCAGACCGAAGTCTGCGATAACATCGCTGACGACCCAACGCAGACTCACGCGACCTGGGCCGCCATTGAGACCAATGCGTTCGTATCGGTGCCGCTGGTCCGGGACGGCCGCTTGAGGGCGTCGCTCTACGTGAACTTTCGCGATGCCCACCACTGGTCGCCGCAAGAGGTCGTTTTGATCGAGGACGCGGCTGCGCGGACCTGGGCGGCGGTGGAGCGGGCGCGTGCGGAGGAGCACCTGCGCGAGAGCGAGGCGCAGTTCCGATTGATGGCGGATGCCGTCCCGCAGATCGTCTGGATCACCGATGGCGATGGACGAACCGAGTTCTTCAACCGCCAATGGAGCAGCTATACCGGCATCGCCTACGAACCGACGACCGCAGCCGAGGTTGCGGCAAACTACGTTCACCCGGATGACGGCGCGGCCACGATGGCGGCGTTCGACGAGGCGCGGCGGACCGGAGGCACGTTCTCCGTCGAGCATCGCGTCCGCTCCGCGGCAGGCGACTACCGCTGGTTCCTCGTCCGTGGCGAGCCGTACCGCGATCCTGGGACCGGCGAGATCGTTCGCTGGTTCGGCGCGTCCGTCGACATCCATGACCGCAAGCTCATGGAGAACGCCCTGCGCGAGAGCGAGGAGCGCCTTCGCTTTCTCGACCGCCTTGCGGAGGAAACCCAAACGCTGACCGACGCCTCCGAGATCATGGCGCTGACGGCGCGTCTCCTCGGCCAGCACCTGAAGGTGTCCAGCTGCGCCTACGCCGACATGGACGAGGATGAGGACGGTTTTACGATCCGCGACGACTGGAGCGCGCCGGGCTCGCACAGCATCGTCGGGCGCTACCGGCTCGCCGATTTCGGCAAGCTCGCAGTTGCGAACCTGAGCGCCGGCCTGCCCTTGGTGGTCAACGACAACCTCCTCGAACTGGCGCCCGAGGAGGCGGCCACGTTCCAGAGCATCGGCATTGCCGCCACCATCTGCATGCCTCTGGTCAAGGGAGGCCGCCTCACGGCCCTTATGGCCGTCCACGACCGTGTTCCGCGGCAATGGACCGAGCCGGAGCTGAGCCTGCTGCGGGAGGTGACCGCCCGGTCCTGGGCGCATGTGGAGCGCGTCGCCTCCGTTGCGGAGCTGCGAGTCAGCGAGGAACGCTACCGCACATTGTTCGAAGCGGTGGATGCCGGCTTCTGCGTCGTGGAGATGAGGTTCGACGCGGATGGGCGCGCGATCGACTATCGCCTCGCCGAGATCAACCCGGCCTTCGAGCGGCAGACCGGCCTCTATGGCGCCGCCGGCAAGTGGGTGAGCGAGGTGGCGCCCGGCCTTGAGCGGCACTGGTTCGACATCTACGGCCGCGTCGCGCTTACGGGAGAAACCGTGCGTTTCGAGAACCACGCCGAGCCCTTTGGGCGCTGGTACGACGTGCATGCCTTCCGCACCGGCGCACCCGAAGAGCACCGCGTCGCCATCCTCTTCAACGACATCACCGAGCGCAAGAATGCCGGGGATCGCCTGCACGAGCTGAACGCGACGCTCGAGGAGCGCGTCGCTGCGCGAACGGCCGAGCGCAATCACCTTTGGACACTGACGGAGGACATGCTCGCCCGCGCGGACTACGAGGGCAGGATGAGTGCGGTGAACCCGGCCTGGACGAAGGTGCTGGGATGGTCGGAGCAGGAGCTGCTCACGAACCCCTATGCCGATATTATCCATCCCGACGATGTGGGGGTGACCGTTGCGGCGCTTCAGTCGATGGGCGAGACGAAGCAGCCGACACGCTTCGAGAACCGCATCCTGACGTCTGGCGGTGAGTGGAAGCCTATCGGCTGGACCGTCGCGCCCGAGCCGGACGGCCGGAACTTCATTGCCGTGGGCCGCGACCTCGCGGACTACAAGGCACGCGAGCAACAGCTCCTTGAAGCTCAAGAAGCGCTGCGTCAGGCGCAGAAGATGGAGGCGATGGGTCAGCTCACGGGCGGCGTCGCGCACGACTTCAACAACCTGCTCACCCCCATCGTCGGCTCCCTCGACATGCTGCAGCGCCGTGGCCTCGGAGGCGAGCGCGAGCAGCGGCTGATCGCAGGAGCGATGCAGTCGGCCGACCGTGCCAAGACCCTCGTCCAGCGCCTGCTCGCCTTCGCGCGGCGGCAGCCGCTGCAGCCGACGGCGGTTGATGTGGGCAAGCTCGTTGCAGGCATGGCCGACCTTCTCGCCAGCACGACGGGACCGCAGATTCGCATCGTGGTCGAGATCGCCGAGAATCTGCCGGCCGCCCAGGCCGACCCGAACCAGCTCGAGATGGCGCTCCTGAACCTTGGCGTGAACGCGCGCGACGCCATGCCGGACGGCGGCACCCTGCGGATCAGCGCATCGGCCGAAGCTGTCGGGTCCGGCCACAGGTCGAGGCTGAGCCCGGGCCGGTACGTTCTCCTCTCGGTTGCCGATACCGGCGTCGGCATGGACGAGGCGACGCTCGCGCGTGCCGTCGAGCCGTTCTTCTCCACGAAAGGCATCGGCAGGGGCACGGGGCTCGGGTTGTCCATGGTGCATGGCCTCGCGTCCCAGCTCGGCGGCGCTCTCACGATCCGGAGCCGGCCGGGCGTCGGCACGAACATCGAGCTTTGGCTCCCGCCCGGCGTTGCGCCGGCCGAAGCCGATTTGTCGCCTGCCGATGTTGCTCCTGCGCCCGATGTGCGAGGGGTCGCCCTTCTGGTCGACGATGAGGAGCTCGTACGGATGAGCACCGCCGACATGCTGGCCGATTTGGGCTACGAGGTGGTCGAGGCGGCCTCCGCCGAGGAGGCGCTCCGGCGGCTGAACGGCGGCTTGTCCCCCGACCTGCTGGTGACCGACCACCTGATGCCCGGGATGAACGGCACCGACCTTGCGCGTATCGTGCAGTCCGAGCGGCCGCGCATCAAGGTTCTGATCGTCTCAGGATATGCCGAGTCCGAGGGCATCTCACCGGACCTGCCGCGGTTGACCAAGCCGTTCCGAAACGTCGAACTCGCCGCGAGCCTCGCGGCGTTGACAACGGGTGGCACAGACCGGGGCGGCAGTGCTGCTAAGAGAAGCAAACCGGGGCGCCTACTTTCCTAAGCACGGTCTACCTTAGACCACCCTTGGGGGCGAAGCCGGGTGAGATAGGATCTGAGCCCATCTCTCAAGGTGCAGGGTTTGCCATGCATTCACTTCCGCAATGTAGTGCAGAGGGGACATTCGAGGGCTTCGCTTTATGTCACCCTCTAACTCAAAGGAGACATTCCACAACCAGGTAAAATATGGACCGCAAGGAGCTTGATCTTTGGTCTAGCGTCCCATGGTTGGCGTTAAGGCATAGGCCGTCGTGGATTTCACCCGCTGCATGGCGAAGCGCGAAGTCACATTCTTGAGCGGAACCGCATTGATCAGGCGCTTGTAGAAGGCGTCGTAGGCGCCCATGTCGGGCACCACCACGCGCAGCAGATAATCCACATCTCCTGCCATCCGATAGAACTCCATTACCTCCGGCATGGCTAGAACCGCGTCGGCAAATTGCTGCAAACCTTGCCCTGAATGATCGGCGATTTCGATAGAGGCGAAAACCGTCAGCCCCAGACCCACCTTCTCAGGATCGACCAGCGCAACCCGCTTCTGGATCACACCCGTTGCTTCCAAGCGCTGCACACGCTTCCAGCATGGCGTCTGCGACAGGTTCACCCTCTGTGCGAGTTCAGCAATGGAAATGTTGGCATTTTCCTGCAGCAGCATCAGGATCTTAGTATCCGTAGCATCCATGTCAGACCCCAGGGAGCGTGGAACAAGGATTTTACAGGGCTTAGTGGAGAAGGACTCACAAGCTGTTCCATGCAGTTCTTTATATAGAACATGATTCGATGATCAAGCCCTAATGAAGCCTGATCTCTTGGCAGAGACCCAGCTTTCAGGGGAGAAGAACAAATATTCCCTTCAAAATGGGAGTTCGTAGGAGAATATCTCTGTACAGCACGTTCTAAAAAAAGAACGTTCCCGTTGCTTTTCGTATGGTCTGGCGCTGATAATCCAGGGGTTGCTCGTCCAACCATGCAAGGGGAAAAACGTGTTCGATATTCGACGCTTCAGGAAGACGGCCGGTCTTGCGGTCTTGCTCGGAGGCACGCTCCTGGCGGGGGCGAGCGGATGGAGAGCAGCACAAGCGGCAGGCTCGGATGATAAGCCTACGCGGGGTGGTGCGCTGATCTATCTCGAGCAGCAGAGCCATACAAATCTCTATCCCCCCGCAGGCGGCTTCTACCCCAATGGCGGGATCCTCAACCAGATCACCGATAAGCTGACCTATCAAAACCCCAAGACGCTCGAAATCGAGCCCTGGATCGCTGAATCGTGGACGGTGAATGCCGATGCGACGGAGTACACCTTCAAGATCCGAAAAGGTGTCACGTTTTCCGACGGCACGCCGCTCGACGCTGCCGCCGTGGCCAGGAACTACGACACGTTCGGGCGCGGCAACAAGGAACTGAAGCTGCCGATCTCGGAGGTCATCAACAACTACGACCGCAGCGAGGTCATCGATCCGCAGACAGTGAGATTCACTTTCAAGAAACCCTCACCTGGATTCCTGCAGGGCACATCCGTGATCGGCTCGGGCCTCGTGTCTCTTAAAACTCTTGCGCTGCCTTATGAGGCGCTGGGCGATGCCACGAAGATCATCGGATCGGGCCCCTTTGTCGTCGCCAGTGAGACGCTCGGACGCGAGCTCACCCTGAAGGCGCGTCCCGACTACAATTGGGGGCCGGCCAAACTCGAGCACCAGGGACGCGCCTATCTCGACGAAATCAAGTACATCGTCACGCCGGAAGACAGTGTCCGCATCGGCGCTCTGGTGGCGGGGCAGGCGGACGTCATTCGCCAGATCCAGGCCTATGACGAAAAGCAGGTTGAGGACGAGGGATACCTGATCTACGCGCCGTCAACCCGGGGCGTGAACAACAGCGTCGTCTTCCGCCCTGACAATCCTCTTGTCGCCGACGTGCGGGTCCGTCGCGCGCTGTTGCATGCAACCAACACGGATGAGATCGTCTCGACCCTGTTCTCCGATAACTATCCGAAGGCAACCTCGATCATCGCCAAGTCGGCGCTCGGTTATGTCGACCTCTCGTCGAAGCTTTCCTACAACATCGAAAAGGCCAAGCAGCTGCTCGATGAGGCAGGCTGGAAGGCTGGCGCAAACGGTCGGCGTCAGAAGGACGGCCAGACGCTGGAACTGTCCGCCTACGAATCCCTGCCGCAGCCGCAGAACAAGGAAACGCTGCAACTGGTAGCGCAGCAATGGGAGAAGATCGGCGTCAAGCTGAACGTACTCACCGCTGACTCGGGCAGCGCAACGGTGAACAATCTCGATCCCGCCAAGGCGCCTGTCTCTCCAGCCATGGTCGGCCGTGCCGATCCCGATGTGATCAAGAGCCAGTACTACCCGACCAATCGCAATGTTCTCCTGCAGAAGGGCGGAAACAGCGACAAGGTGCAGTCCTTCGTGGACGAGAGGCTGAATGCGCTTCTGGACCAGCTCGCCTCGGAGCCGGACCGAACCAAGCGTCTCGCGATCGCAGGGGACGTCCAGAACTACGTGGTCGATCAGGCCTACGCCATCCCGATCTTCGAGGAGCCACAGGCCTTTGCAGCGGCTCCTTACGTGAAGGGCGTGTCCTTCGAAGCGGTCGGCCGCCCCAGCTTTTACGGCACTTGGCTAGCGCCTCGCCGCTGAGGAAGCCTCCAGGCCGGATATCACAGGCACCCGATATCCGGCTTGGGCCGCTGCGTATGTTCTCCATTTCAGATTGGATCTCTCATGTCGCAATACGTGATTGGAAGGATCGGGCAGGCGGCTCTCGTGCTCTGGGCTGCGTTTACTGTTTCATTCGTCCTGCTGCAGGCCTTGCCCGGGGACGCCATTCTCATCAAGTTCCTCAATCCCGAACTCGGCCTGGGCCCGGAGCAGATCGCAGAAATCCGCGCGTCCTATGCGGCCGACAGTCCGCTGTTGGTGCAATATCTCAACACTGCCGCCAACTTCATCACCGGTCATTTCGGCTATTCGATTCATGCGGGCGTTCCCGTCGGCGATCTGATCTCAGCCAACCTGTCGCCGACCTTGTGGCTTGCAACTATCGGCTTTCTGTTGGCGGTCATCCTTGCGGTCACGCTTGCCGCTCTCTCGGCATTGTCTCCTCTCTCCTGGCTGCGTTCCTTCGTTCAATCGATCCCGGCGCTCTTCATCTCCACGCCTGTCTTCTGGCTGGGGATCCTGCTGATCCAGGTCTTCTCGTTTCAACTCAAGTTGATTCCGGTCATCAACCCGGGACCTTGGGAATCCCTGATCCTTCCCGTCCTCACATTGGCCGTTCCCATCTCGGCGCCGCTCGCCCAGATCCTGATGCGCAACATCGACCACGTGCTGACGGAACCCTTCGTCGCGGTAGCCCGCGCCAAGGGTGCCTCCCACCGGTGGGTCCTGTGGAGGCACGTGGCGAAGAACGCCGCTCTGCCGACCCTAACCATTGGTGGGATCCTGTTCGGGGAGCTTCTGGCGGGCGCGGTGGTTACGGAAGCGGTGTTCGGTCTCAACGGCATTGGCGGGCTGACGCAGCGTTCCGTGGCTGATCAGGACGTCGCGGTCCTTCAGGCGATCGTCGTGTTTTCGGCCTCGGCCTTCGTGCTCATCAATCTCGCGGTGGACCTGCTCTACCCCGTCTTCGATCCGCGCCTCAGAGTGAGACAAGGAGCTGTCCCATGACCGGACTGAACACGATTGGGCGCAGTCTGCTGCGCGACGACGCAGATATCCTCGGAAGATCCTCTCCAGGGTTAAGGCGATTTTCATTGGGTGCGCATTGGCTGAAGAGCATCAGAAGCATCCAGCCTAGTTTGGTGCTGGCCTGGCTCGTCATGGCCGTTGTCGTGCTCTGGGCGCTGTTTCCGCAATGGTTCACCAGCTACAGCGCCACCGTCGGGGTTGCGCGCCAGCAACTTCGTGCCCCTAGCGCCGAGCATTGGCTTGGCACCGACGCGTTGGGACGCGACCTTCTGGCCCGCATCATCTATGGGGCCGGCAATTCGCTCTCCGGAGCCTTCGTGGCTGTGGGTGTGGGGCTCGTGGTGGGCACCACGCTTGGCATCGTTGCAGGATCTGCCCGCGGCAGGGTCGACGGGGCCATCATGCGCGGCGTCGACGTGCTGCTGTCGATCCCCCAGCTGCTTCTCTCGCTCAGCATCGTCATTCTCCTCGGCTTCGGCATCGTGAATGCCGCCATCGCAGTCGGTGTCACGTCGATCGCCAGCTTTGCGCGGCTTGCCCGCTCCGAAGTGGTGCGGGTCCGCGCCAGCGATTATGTGGAGGCAGCCTTTGGGAGCGGCGGAACATTCAGCCGGGTTCTGCTGCGCCACATCCTGCCGAACTCGCTGACCTCAGTGGTCGCGTTCGCGGCCCTGCAGCTCGGCTGGGCCATTCTGAGCATCTCGACGCTGGGTTTCCTCGGTTACGGCGCGCCTCCGCCCACTCCGGAATGGGGCCTGTTGATCGCCGAGGGGCGGAACTACATCGCACGAGCCTGGTGGCTGACCACCGTTCCGGGCGTGGTCGTGATCCTCGTTGTCCTGTCGGCGAACCGCATCAGCCAGTCCTTCGGAAAGGCCAAGCCGTGACCGCCGCCATCAACATCCAGCCCGCATCGACGGGAGTCTCGAACGTACCTGTTCTCGAGATCAGCGATCTTACCGTCAGCTATCGTGGAGGCGATGGATTTCAGCGCGTCGTCCACGACGTGTCTCTCCTCGTACGTCCGGGCGAGGTCGTGGCTCTCGTCGGCGAATCGGGATCGGGAAAGACCACCACGGCACAGGCCGTGATCGGGCTTATGGCGGAGAACGGCCGGCTCGAAGGCGGGGCGGTTCGGCTCAACGGCACCGATATCGCTGGCTGGTCGCAGAAGCAGCTCGACTCCATCCGCGGCAGGACCATCAGCCTGATCCCGCAGGATCCGACGAGTTCGCTCAATCCGGTCAAAACCATCGGCGCCCAGGTTGCCGAAGTGTTCCAGATCCATCGGCCGGGCCGAAGGGCAGAGATCGACACCCGTGTGATCGAGCTTCTGGCGCGCGTCGGCCTCTCCCAGCCTGAGCTGCGCGCCAAGCAATATCCGCACGAACTGTCAGGTGGGATGCGCCAGCGCGTCCTGATTGCCATAGCGATTGCCCTGCGTCCGGCCCTGATCATTGCCGACGAGCCGACCAGCGCTCTCGACGCGACCGTGCAGAAGCGCATCCTCGACTTGATTGACGAGCTGCGCCGTGAATACGGCACGGCCGTTCTGCTGGTGACCCACGATCTGGGTGTCGCGGCCGAACGGGCGAGCCACATCGTCGTGCTCAAAGGTGGACGCATTCAGGAGCAGGGGCCGACCGTGGAGGTTCTGACCTCTCCGCGCAGCGAGTATACCCGCAAGCTTCTGGCTGATGCTCCCTCGCTCGGTAAGGTTCGTGCCGTTCCCCGCCCCAGATCCCCGCGCATCAGCGAGGACGATGATGCCGTCGTCGTAGAAAATCTCGTGCAGGATTTCTCCGTTGGCGGCCGCCGCAACGTGTTCCGGGCCGTGGACGGCGTGTCCTTCACCGTCAAAAGGGGGACGACCCACGCCATTGTCGGCGAGTCCGGATCGGGCAAGACGACAACCGCGCGCAGCATCGTCGGCTTCCAGAAGCCTACCGCAGGGCGAATTCTCGTCGACGGCGTCGATGTCACGACTCTGGGCGGGGAAAGCCTGCGTCGGTTCCGCAGGACGATCCAGCTGGTCTACCAGAACCCCTTCGCCTCCCTGGATCCGCTGCAGACAATCTTCCAGATCGTCCAGGAGCCGCTTCTGAATTTCGATCCCCTGCCGCGGGAACATCGGGCGAAGAAGGTCCATGCCATTCTTGATCGTGTCGGCCTTCCTCAATCGGTTCTGACCCGCAGGCCGCATGCGCTTTCCGGAGGGCAGCGGCAGCGCGTCGCCATTGCCCGTGCGCTCGTGCTCAATCCACAGGTGCTGGTGCTGGACGAGGCCGTCTCGGCTCTCGACGTTACGGTGCAGGCGCAGATCCTGGAGCTTCTCGAGGAGCTCCAGCAGGCGCTGGGACTGACATACCTCTTCATCTCCCACGATCTCGCGGTAGTCCGCCAAATCTCGGACACGGTCTCTGTCCTGCACAATGGCCGTCAGGTCGACATCGGTCCTGTCGAGGATGTGTTCCTGCGTCCAGGCAGCGCCTACACGCGCGAACTCATTAGCGCGATTCCCGGACAGCGCAACGCCAACCAGCACTCATTCCAATAGGTCAAGGGGAGCAAACCGATGACACAATCTTCGCAGCGCAAGCGGCTCGGCTTTTTTACCCGCCTGCTGGACGAGGCCAGTGCAGGCGAGCGCTATCGCCTTGCAGCAGAGCAGATTATCCACGCGGAGCGACACGGATTCGATTCAGCCTGGGTGGCCCAGCACCATTTCCAGGAGGCGGAAGGCGGTCTCCCTTCGCCTCTGGTATTCCTGTCCCATGTGGCGGCGCGAACCTCGAAAATCCGCCTCGGCACCGGCATTATCACCTTGCCGCTCGAAAACCCGATACGGGTCGCGGAAGACGCGGTCGTGCTCGATCTGCTGTCCGGCGGCCGCCTTGAAGTCGGCGTCGGTACTGGCGGCACGCCCTCGTCGTTCACGGCGTTCGGTCTGGACAGCGTCAATCGATCGGAGGTCTACGATCGAAGTCTCGCCACCGTCAGGGATGCCTGGGACGGTCGACCTCTGAACGGTGGTGTTTCCCTTTATCCCGCTGCACCGGGCTTGAACGACCGCGTCTGGCAGGCGACCTTCTCCGTCGGGGGAGGCGTTCGCGCCGGAAAGGCCGGCGATGGCCTGATGCTCTCGCGCACGCAGCCCCGGCCGAAGGATGCGCCAAACGCGACCCTCCCCGATATTCAGCATCCCATCATCGACGCCTATCTTGAGGCGCTTCCCGAGGGGCGGGAGCCGCGCATCGTCGCCTCCCGTTCGTTGTTCGTTGCAGACAGCAGAGAGGAGGCGCTGCGCCTTGCGGAAAAGGGATTGCGTGGTGTCGTGGCCGACTTCACAGCCAAGGGGCACGTGATCCCAGGCAACACCCTGGTGGATATTCTTGCCGCCCTCGACACGCATGTCGGCACGCCTCAGGACGTGATCGAAAGCCTCAGCCGGGACACCACCCTGCCGCGGGTGACGGACCTCGTGTTCCAGGTCCACTCGGTCGATCCGCCGCACGAATACATCCTGCGGTCGATTGAACTCATCGCCAGCGAGGTAGCTCCGGCTCTCGGCTGGCAGAACCCTGCAGAAAAGTCTCAGAAGCGCGTCGCCCTCGTGCGCTGAGCCCGCCACGTCAACCATTGGAATGTGAGAAGACCATGAGCGCCATCATACCGGATGTCATCGATCATCTTGCTGGAGTCCGGCCAGGATCCAGCCTCGACGGGTTGCGCAATCAGCGGCTGCAGGCCCGGGAGAACGCCCAGAAGAGCTATCTGGCCCTTTTCGAGCCGGAATTTCCAGGCAACGTCACAGCTCTTGAGCGATACGCCGTCGCGACCTTCGTGGCGGGGCTTCATCAGCAGCCCTACGTGACCGGCTTCTATGCAACTGCTCTGCAGAAGCTCGGCTCTCCCGAAACCGTTGATGCCATCAATGCGGAAATTGCCCGGGGTTATGCCAAAGGTCCCTATGGCTGCTATCCGCGAGGTCCCCTCACTGTGGAGGACGAGGAGGGGCCGGATTATCAGGTTTCTCCCGATCACAAGAGCCGCCTCGGATCCCGGCTCGCCGCCGCCCTGCAGCATGCGCATCTGCTCGTCTTTCATCCACGCGATGCAAATGCAGGCGCGCTGCAGAGGCTGCTTGAGGCCGGCTGGTCGACGACGGATATCGTGACCCTGTCGCAACTCGTCGCCTTCCTGTCCTTCCAGATCCGCGTCGTTGCGGGCTTGAGGGTCCTTGCGGGTACAGCTGCGATTGAGACTGCCGACACCGACCTTACACACATCTTCACCGGGGTCCTCGCCTCCGGCGCCGTTTGAGAAGGAGCGCTTCCATGACTGAGAAAACTCTGTCGCATCCCGAGAACCGGGAGCCCACTGCCTTCACGCAGGACGAGCTGGGCTGGCTGCCGTGGCTGGAGCCATTTCCCGCCGAAGAGCTGACCGAGCGGCACTGGGCCGGCCTCGTCGATGCCTCACGCGCCAAGTCGCCGTACTTCCTCTTGCTCGCTCGCGATCCGGATGTTCTGCAGGCCAGAACGAAGACCGATAAGGATATCTTCTATAACACGAGCAACGGCCTTCCTCGGGCCGAGCGGGAGCTTGCCGCCACGGCGACATCACGCCACAACGGCTGCATCTTCTGCGCCTCCGTGCATTCACGCTTCGCCACGCAATATTCCAAACGGGGAGTCGACGTTCAGCGTCTCCTGGACGAGGGCGTCGAGGTTGACATCGACAGGCGCTGGAACGCGATCATTGAAGCCTCGGTGGCGTTAACCGATACGCCGATCACGTTCGACCACAGGCAGGTCGATGCTTTGCGTGCGGCGGGGCTCGAGGATCTGGAGATTGTCGACGTCATCAATGGCGCGGCCTTCTTCAACTGGGCGAACAGGCTGATGCTCTCTCTGGGAGAGCCGACGCCTCCTGCTAAGGCTCCGCCGGCCTGAAAGGGAGACAACAATGAGCCGACCGCGCGTCGTCATATTTTGCGGCAACCTTCGCCGACCCTCACGCAGCCGCATCCTGGCAGAGGCACTCGGCGCTGAAGTCGGACGCCGGGTGCCCGTCGACCTGAAGGTCTACGATATCCTTGATGCCGGTCCGGGCTTCGGTTCCGCACTGGCACGAACCGATCTGCCGCTGCCGGCCGCGCGCATCATCGACGAGATCGAGAGCGCAGATGCGTTGATTGTGGGCACGCCCGTCTATAAGGGGGCCTATACCGGCTTGTTCAAACACCTGATCGATTTCATCGATCCGGGGCGGCTGGCAGGCAAGCCGGTGGCGCTCACCGCAACCGGGGGAGGGCTGCGCCACGCGCTCATGGTTGAGCACGCGCTTCGACCCTTGTTCGGCTTCTTTGCCGCTCTGACCGTCCCCACGGGGGTTTATGCGTCAGAGGCCGACTTCACGACGAGCGGTGACGGGATCAGGCACATCGTGACCGATGTCGGCATCCGTGCACGGCTTGCAGGCGCGGCGGACGAACTCTCCCGGCTCATTCCGATGCGCACGGGTGTTGCGGAAGCTGTCGTTCGACCTGCCCAAGCCGCACGATGACGGGTTTCGCTTAAGAGCCTAGCCAGAAACGTGAACCTAAGACCTGATACCGAACTATTCGCGGAACCTGGTTGCACCTCTGTTATCTCGCGCTCATGCGAGGTCGTTCTCGTCTTTTGGATTGAAAGCACTATTGAGAACCCTCATGGTTGGTCAGCTCGCTGGTAAGTTCTTCTTCCAAACTTGATAGACTTCCTCCCCAGCTGGGACGATGAGCTTGTGACGGGCAGTGCTAGTCAGCCATGGCCTTGAGCTTCAATACATAACCGTACTGAGTGTGACATTAACTGGCGAGCCCACCACGACCTGTGCGCTGCCCCGCGCGATCAGCCATCCATCCGCACGCTCTAGGCGTGCAACAATCTGCAGCATTGGCGAACCGGTCGAGCTTGCGGGCTGGGGCAGGGAAAAGGCTATCGTCCTTGATCTGCCATCGCTTCTGATGCGCGTTTTCTCGGCGCGACGTCGCACGTTACCCTGGAGGGCCGGGTCCTCAAGATAGATGTCAATATGACCTTCCGGGATAACCACGCCGCTCTCGAACGTGACCGCTCCACGAATCTCTGCCGCTTGCGCAGCTACTGGAACGGTTGCTGCGATTGCAGCCGCAGCAACTAATAATGCTGTGCGGCGGGTGGTCGAGCGTTTCATCACACACACTCCATGATCGCCCAGCAAAACCCATGCGGTGGCGGCCTTGCCGCTCAGCTTGTGGTTCGGAATGAGAAACCAACTGGAATTAGAATACCAGGTGGGGCACCTGAAGGCGCCCCACCTGCAGTCGAGCTAGATGATAATGAAGTCAGCCGCCGAAACATTCAGATTTTTGCTCAGCCGCGCAAACTGAATAGCTGCAACTTGTCCAGTGCCATCGGCGTCATAGGACAAGGCGCCGCTATCGGTATCGTAGATGATGCGGTCGTCGGTGTCATGAGAGACGCCTGCCGCACTCCGGTGGAATCCGCCTAAGGCAAGAGCCCCATCGTCACCTAAGCTCGCAAAGATGAGGTTATCCAACAAGATCGTATCATTGACGACACTGAAGTCCTGGATCCAGTCGACATTGCCATTCCCGAGCGCTGTCGAGAAGCGGAAACTGTCCTCTCCTGTGCCTCCGATGAGAGTGTCAGCCTTCAGACCGCCATCCAGCAGATCGCTGCCGGCGCCGCCAGTGAGCTTGTCCGATCCCGCAATACCCGGCTGAGCCGGCGCAGGGGGAAACTCGACCGATACGTTCAACTCATATGTTGAGCCTTCCGGCACAGCCTCCGCCCAGCCATTGCCCGGCGCTGAGTCCGACCAACTGCCTTCCAGGATATAGTAGGATCCGGTTTCCTGTACGACGAATACCGTGCTTGAGTCCCGGTTGCTATTAGAGCCTGGGTCGCCGCCGCCATCATCGTTCTGAGCGACGATGTTGCCATTGCTGTCGAGCAGCCTGACCCAACTGTCATGGACATCCGGATCGGCAATTCCGTCAATATCGATCGTAATGACCGTACCGGCTGCCAGATCAACCTTATAGTATCCGCCTTTGCCGTTCCCGGTGGCGTTGACCGTCGTATGAAGGACCGTCGTCGAGTCGAAGATATCAGGGTCGCTGGCTAGGGAGAAGTTGTTGGAGATATCGAATGCCGTTGCGATCGAATTGTTCGCTGCATTTGATCCCAGCGTGGCATAGCCGGTTCCCATGCCCGGACGTGGAGGCGCGTCGCCCTGATAGTCGAAGTCGCCAAGCAGAGTGTCATCGCCGCGGCCGCCGTCGATGACGTCGTTCCCTCCCTGGCCCGTCAATACATTGGCTGCGCCGTTGCCGGTCAGTCGGTCATTAAATCCCGAACCTGCAAGGTTCTCGATCGAGACGTATCGGTCTCCACCGGATTTTCCTCCAGCGAGAGTAAGCCTAACGCCGCTCGTTGCGTCAGAGTAGTCTGCCGTGTCCCTGCCGGCACCGCCGTTCAGCCTGTCGGCGCCGCTGCCGCCGGTCAGCGTGTCATCCCCAGCGCCGCCGGAGAGTTCATTGACCCGGGAAGTGCCGATGAGATGGTCATCCAGGGATGATCCGACGGCATTTTCAAAGCCTGCGAGTATATCGTGCCGGATAGTTGTGCCTCGGCCTACGATTTGCACCGGACCATCCCCGTCGCCACCGATAGCGGTGCCGTTCGCGAGATCGATCGTTACGCCGCCGGAGCTGCCCGTGTAAACGACCGTATCGGTGCCAGATCCACCATCCAGATAGTCTTGCCCAGCGCCGCCGATGATCGTGTCGTTGCCTGCTTCGCCATACAGGATGTCGCCATCATTGCCGCCATCCAGGATGTCATTCCCGCCGCCGCCATTGAAATAATCTCCGCCGCCTCGGCCCCAGAAATGATTTGCGGCGGATGTGCCGATGAAGCGGTCGATGCGGTCATCGGAGCCAATCAGATTTTCGATGCTGTAGAAAGTGTCACCCGAGCCGGTGCCGCCGCTGGCGACATTCGTGGCGAGGTTGACGAGCAGTTGGAAAGGGCTCTCCTTGCTGTAATCGACTGTGTCGACCCCCGCACCGCCCCTGAATATATCAACTCCGTCCTGGCCGCTCAGCGTATCGTTGCCGTCGCCGCCGTCGAGCATATCGTTGCCCTGGCCTCCAAGAATGATGTCGTTGCCGCCGCCGCCGTAGAGCGCGTCGTTACCGTCATCGCTTTCCGTCTTGTCTTCAAGATCTTCAACGTCGATCGTGTTGTTGATGTCGCGGCTGGCGAGCGAATCGCGGCCGCCTATGATCAGATCGTCACCTCCCTGACCGAAGACCGTATCGTCGCCTGCGCCGCCGTCGAGCGTATTGTTCCCGCTGTCACCGAAAGTGATGCTGGTCATCGTGTTGTCGCCGCCGATGGGCGGGGTCTCGCCGCTACCGCCAGGCTGGGTCGCCGACACGTCGGCGTAGATGATGCTTTCGACGTTGGCGATCTTCCTAATTCTCAAGTTCCTGGCCAGGAGGATGACCGTGTCATTGCCGCCGTTGAGCTCCTCTCGAACGATATCGTCCAGTGAGTCGACGAAATAGATATCATCGCCGCCATTACCTGCCATGCGATCGCCGCCGCCGCGACCGTCCAGAGTGTTGGCGCCGTCGTTGCCGATAAGAATATCATCGTACCTGCTGCCGATGCCGTTCTCGATGTAATAGTCGGTCCCATCCGCGTTATGCCCGGCGAAGATCGATACATTGTTGGTATGACCGTTGACGCTGGAGAATTGTCCGGCGCGCAAATCAAGGATCGTACCCGCCGTCGAGCCGAAGAAGTTGATCGTGTCGGTCCCACCGGTATCATGGATCGCAAAGCCGATGTCGTGCTGCATGCCCGAGGAGGTCAGTTGATAACCATACTGCGTGCTGCCAAAGCCGTAGACATTGTCGCCTGTGTTGAGGTCAATGTGCTGATAGGTGCGCACTCCATTTGCGTCGACGGTTGAGAAGAAGCGGCGAATGATCGCTTCGATGTCGGCCATAAGGGGCGTCGCCGCGGACCAGCGGCTGGTTTCGCCGACGTCGATCCCATCGAAGTAGGACATGACGCTGTATTGCTGGCGATCATAAGTCCAGGTGGCATTGTTCAGGTAGTTGATCTGCACACCGCCAGGGCCGCTGTAGTTGTACAGGCCGGGATGATTCAAGCCGAACTCGTGTCCGAATTCATGGATGAAAGAATCGAAGACATAACCGCCAATATCTGTCTTGTTGGGCTCCGTGTCGTGGAACCGCTGACCGATGCTGACATAGCGATTGCCTGAATACGCGCTGCCGTCGTCCTGCTCGCCGAGTTCAGGACTAACAACCTCCATCCAGTCCGTTGCTCTATTGAAGGGCGTGTCGTCGACGATCTCGAATTTCAGGGGAGTGACAGACGACCACATCTGCAACGCGCCGATGGCGGCGGCCTTGTAGTCTGGGTGGTCGTTGAGATCGTAAAGGTTGATTCTCAGCGTTCCCGCGGCGATTTCTGGCGTCAGGCTGCGGCCTAATGCGCCAAGATAGTTGAGGAAGGACTCGTAATCTTCGCTCTTGCCATAAGGGTTATCCGGCGTCTGATCGTTGACCCACCACTGATCATTGGCTTGGCTGGGATTCGGCATCGTAGGGTTCCTCTCTGACGACTGTGCGCAGATTCCAGCTGTGCCGTTCTGCAGCTACCAATTTTCCCTCAGGCATGACGTGCACCTGCCTGTCAGCGCCTTCACGCTGCCCAATGATCTGTCCGGAATCTTTGCCACGTCTACCCCCGAGGGAGTACCTTTCTTGCGCCGGAAAGCCCAAGCCGAAGCTCATGATGTGTGCACATCGAATGGGGATCATACATTTGAACAATGTTGCACGCGCAAGTTCGTTTGGGCTATAAAGTGCTAAGCGCGTTGCGATTTTTTCTTTAGATTTCTGCATACCTGCGTTCCAGAAACCAAGCCAAAGCCAGTCCGGACAGCAAGATCAACTCTGATATGTTTTGCTACAAAATGCCGCGTCGGTGACTCGCCATCAGATCGCTCTGCAATTCAAGCCAAGCTTCGCAACGTGAATGCCTGCCAAGCGGAGACCTACCTGCTGGAAGCGAACCTCCATTCAGCTAATCTGCTTCCACAATGAAGCGCAGAGCCGACCTTTGATGATCCCGCTCTATGTCGTTTCTGACCCTTGGCGAAAGTCTCGCGTTTTGGCTTTAATCACGAGGGCTTCATCTCTTCCGTCTTCCCTGAGGAAGCTTTGCCGCCACAAACCTCGATCCGCTCACACAGGACAGCTAATCCAAGGTGTTGACGTGGCGCAACGAGAAGAATCAGAAGGCATGCGCACGACTTGAGAGACGTCTCTCTGAACTCGCTCTCGCCAGCGTTCTGTTCCACTCGCTGTGGTGCTGGGAATGACAGGTGGAATTCGTTTTTGAGAACCACTGGATCCTTCCGCCTGCACGGAATCAGCCGTTTGGACGTGTTGCAATCCATTCAACTTGCTGCAACGAGGCCGATCCAATCCGCCACACCAAATGCCGCGACCCTACGCCTTGCATAGAGATATCTTTGATATCGTTCTGCGCGAAAGGCGGTCCCATTTTCCCTAAAATGCGCTAGGCTCCGGGGGATTAGGATGATCTGGGGATCTTTATGACCGAGTATGGAGATACCTACTACACACGTACGCTCACGGATGTCACACAACGCCCCTCGCTGGAAGGGGTGATGAGTGCCGACGTAGCTGTCGTCGGCGGCGGACTTGCGGCGCTCACAGCCGCTCTCGATCTGGCGCGGGCAGGCCGATCTGTCGTGGTTCTGGAGGCCGAGCGCGTCGGGTGGGGGGCATCAGGTCGCAACGGGGGCTTCGTCGGACCAGGTTACGCAACAAGTCACGCCAACATCACCCGTATGGTGGGTCTTGAGAGAGCGCAGGCTTTGCATCGGCTTTCGATCGAAGGTGTACGCATTGTCGAAGGGAACATCGACAGCCTTGGGATGACCGATAACAAGCGCGTCTATGGCAAGATGAGCGTGCTTCGATATCATGATCCCGATGGACTGACCCGCCAGTCCGAGATGATGAAGAGGGAGTTCGATTACGATCTGGAAGTGATGACGACTGAGGCCGTAAGAGATGTCTTGCGCTCGTCGAAATACTATCAGGCGATCTACGATCCTGCATCGTTTCACTTCCATCCCCTCAATTATGCCCGGGCCCTCGCAA
>JALYFY010000245.1 GCA_030777385.1 Pseudomonadota bacterium
GCCCATCTCCCAGAATCGAGGATCGCCGGCGTCAAGCCCGAACGGCGCCAGCAGCTCCTTGTGGCGCTTGGTGCCGCCGGCCCGCAGCATGGCGAAATACTTCTCTTGAAACCCGCTCTCCGCCTTCTCGTAGACGGCGTAGAGCGAGTTCACCAGGCAATCGCCGAAGGCATAGGCGTAGACGTAGAACGGCGAGTGGATGAAGTGGGGGATGTAGGTCCAGAAGCTCTCGTAACCGGGACCGAGGCGGATCGCAGGGCCTAAGGACTCGTCCTGCACCGACATCCAGAGCTCGCAGAGCTTGTCGGCCGTCAGCTCGCCGTTGCGGCGCTCGAGATGAACCTTGCGCTCGAAGGCGTAGAACGCGATCTGGCGCACCACAGTGTTGATCATGTCCTCGACCTTGGCCGCCAGCATCGCCTTGCGCTGCACCGGGTCGGTGGTCTGGTCAAGGAGGCGGCGGAAGGTGAGCATCTCGCCGAAGACGGACGCGGTCTCGGCGAGCGTCAGGGGCGTGGGGGCCATGAGCGCGCCGTTGGGGCCGGCCATGACCTGATGCACGCCGTGGCCCAGCTCATGGGCGAGCGTCATCACGTCCCGCGGCTTGCCCTGGTAGTTCAGGAGCACGTAAGGGTGGGCAGATGGCACCGTCGGATGGGCGAAGGCGCCCGGGGCCTTGCCCGGACGGGTGGGCGCATCGATCCAGCTCTCGTCGAAGAAGCGCTGCGCGATATCGGCCATGCGGGGCGAGAAGGCCGAATAGGCGGACAGAACCGTATCCCGCGCCTCGTTCCATGGGATGGTGCGCTGCTCGACCTTCGGCAGGGGCGCGTTGCGGTCCCAATGGTCGAGCTTGTCCTTGCCGAACCACTTGGCCTTGAGGGCATAGTAGCGGTGCGACAGGCGCGGATAGGCTTCGCGCACGGCGGAGACCATCGCCTCCACCACCTCGCGCTCGACCCGGTTGGCCAGGTGGCGTGAATCCGCCACGTCCTCGAAGCCGCGCCAGCGGTCTGAGATTTCCTTGTCCTTGGCGAGCGTGTTGGTGATCAGCGTGAAGGTGCGCAAGTTGGCCTTGAAGGTCTTCGCCAGCGCATCCGAGGCGTCCTTGCGCACGCTCTCGTCCGAGTCCTGCAGCTTGTTGAGCGTGGGCTCGATCGGCAGCTCCTCGCCGCGCACAGTGAAGCGTAAGGAAGCCATGGTCTCGTCGAACAGGCGGTTCCAGGCCGAGCGGCCGGTGACCGACTTCTCGTGGAAGAGCTGCTCGATCTTGTCGTCGAGCTGGAACGGCTTGTCCTTGCGCAGATCCTCGATCCACGGCTTGTAATGGGCCAGCGGCTCCTCGCTCATGGCCCGGTCCAGCACCTCGTCGTCGATGCGATTGAGCTCGAGCCCGAAGAAGAGCAGCTCGGTGGAGGCGGTGGTCAGCCGCTCCTGCGTGTCGCCGTAGAACTTCGCCCGGGCCGGATCGGTGGTATCTCCGGAATAGACCAGGCCCGCATAGGACATGATCCGTCCGAGCAGATCCTCCAACGCCTCGTAGCGCTTCACCACTTCGGCCAGCGCCTCGGCTGGCTTGTCGCCCCGCGCCATCCCATCGAGCTTGCCGCGATAGGCGGCCGCAAATGCCCGGCACTCCTCCTCGGCCTTGGCGAAGTCGCTCTTGAACGCCTCGCTGTCCATTCCCGGATAGAGATGGGACAGGTTCCATTCGGGAAGCATGCCGAGTTCGGCCTGGGCAGCGCCGGCGGACGAGAGGTGATGCAAGGCGGAGATTTTCTGACGGGTCACGGGCTGGAGCCTGCTGGGAAGGGTTCGAAGAAGGTTCTGCACACATATTGGCCGTCGGGTCTTCCGGATCAACCCGGCCTCGTCCGGGCGGTCAGCGAAAGCCCCGTTAAGAGCCGGTTTACCCTTCTGGCCGAGCATCGCCCGCACGATTCTTTCATCTTCGGCGGCCATATGCCCCTTTCCCGGCTTTTCGCAGACGACATCCGGGCCCTTCGGGAGGATGCGGCCGGGCTCGCCGCAACCCCTGAGCGGGAGCGCGTGAGCCGGCAGGCGGAGAAAGCCGCCCGTTCTGCCCTGCCGGTGCTCATCGAGAGCGAACCCGGCAGCGGTGCTCAGGCGCTTGCCCGGGCGATCCATGACTGCAGTGAGCGAGGGAACCGTCCGTTCACATGCCTCCATGCCGGAGAAGCGCCGGCTCAGGCGGATCCCAGGCTCATCTCCGCTAGTCTTAAGAATGCCAATGGGGGCACGCTCTTCATTCAGGATGTGGAGTGCTTGGGCAGCGAGGCCCAGCGCCACCTGCTGGACTGCCTGCACCGCGGGGACGCCGCCGCGCGCAATGCGCGCCGCTACGACGTGCGAATCATTGGGGCATCCGGCTTCGATCTGGCCGGGCGGGTGCGCGAGGGCCGTTTTCGTGAGGATCTCTACTACCGGCTCCAGGCGCTGGTCATATCCTTACGCCCCTTGAGGGCCCAGCGCGATGCGATCGCCCAATGGGCTCATCGGCTCATGGGCCGCTTTGCAGCGGACGAGGGCAAGAGGATCAGGGGCCTGTCCGCTGAGGCCGCCTCGTTGCTGGCCCGCTACGACTGGCCGGGCAACCTGCGGCAGCTCGAAAATGCCGTCTACCGCGCGGTTCTCCTGGCCGAAGGGCCCTTCCTGACGGCCACGGAGTTCCCGCAGATCGCAGCGGGTCTGCAGGGGCAGCGCATCGGGATCCCGCCCGTTCCGGCGCCGCGGATGCTTGCGCCGGTCCATGAGGCTGAAGCCCCCGCAAGGGCCGCCCCACACGCTTTATCGCTGATTAACGATACCGGCGAAATGTTGACGCTCGCCGATCTGGAGGCACAGGCGATTCGGTTCGCGCTCCTGCATTATCAAGGACATATGTCGGCAATCTCCCGACATCTCGGCATCGGACGGTCGACCCTTTACAGAAAATTGAAAGAACTTGGCTTAGACGGTGAAGCCGCATGACGTTTTGCGCGTTAAGCGTAACAGACGTGTGCCTGCACACCGACGATATTCATATGATGGAGGATATCAGATCCTCCACCTCCATTGCGATGAGGAGCAAGGTCATGCGTGACTTGCGCAAGACAGCGGTTTGGCTCGGCCTGTTCGGATCCGTCTCCCTCCTGTCTCTCTCCGCCACTGCGCAAGACGCTACCACCGGCTCCCGGCCCGACATTCCTCATCCGGTCATTGCCGACAGCCCTGCAGAGCCATCTTTTCATGACGTCGCGCTCCAGGAGGCGCCCGCTCAGGGGGAGTTGGCTTCCCAGGCCATTCCGCCGATCGAGCCGGCGCCGGTTGCCATCGAGGCTGCCGATGTGAAGCCCGCGCCTTCCATCAGCATTCCCCTGCCGGATGCGGCACCCGTGACGGCGCTCATGCAGGCGGACCTGCTCCGCATGGCCGTGGAGGGCCTTTTCGCGGACGAGGCCGCCCTGCGCCAGCTGCGCGTCGGCGGCAAGGACAGGGAGGCGCTCTCCGCCTTCTATGCCCAGGCCGAGCGTCCGCTGGTATGGGCGCAGGACGGCGTGTGGTCCCCGGCGGCCCGTGCCGCGATGGAGCAGCTGAAGGCCGCCGACGAGGACGGCCTGAACCCTGCGGATTATCCCCTGCCCGACCGCGGCCTGCGCAAGGACGCGACGCCCGCCCAATGGGCCCAGGCCGATCTGAAGCTCAGTCTCTCCGTCATCCGCTATGCCCGCGATGCGCGTGGGGCCCGCATCGACCTACCGCGTCTTTCGCCTCTGGTGACACCCAAACTTGCAATCCCCGAGATTGGCGAGGTTCTGACAAAGGTGGCGTCCGCCAAGGATGCGGGTGCTGCGCTTGCAAGCTACAACCCGCCGCATGCGGGCTACCGGGCCTTGAAGGAGCGGCTTGCCAAACTGCGCGAGAACCATCCGACCCAGCCGAGCGTGCGCCTGCCGAAGGGCCCGATCCTTCGCGTCGGCATGACGGACCCGCGTGTGCCCCTGGTCCGCGCCCGGTTCAATCTGGCGAAGGATGCAGGCAACCAGACGGTCTATGACGAGCGCGTCGCCTCCGCGGTGGCCGCCTTCCAGAAGGAAAAGGGCCTGCCGGATACGGGCGTCCTGAACGCTCAGACGGTTGCGGCCCTCTCCGGCCCATCGGTGATGCAGCGGGAATCCGAGCTGATCGCCAACATGGAGCGCTGGCGCTGGCTGCCTGCCGAGCTGGGCTCGCGGCATATCATGGTGAACGTGCCCGAATACCGCCTGCAGCTGATGGAGGGACGCCATGTGGTCCATGAGACCCGCGTCATCGTCGGCAAGGAGCAGTCGCAGACGCCGATCTTCTCCGAGACCATGAAGTATCTGGTGGTCAATCCTTCCTGGACGATTCCTCCTTCGATCATGAAGAAGGAGATCCTGCCTGGCCTTGCAAACGATCCGAGCTACGCCGCCCGCAGGGGCTACAAGGTCATCCGCAGAGGCAACCAGATCTCGGTGCAGCAGCCGCCGGGCGAGCGCAATGCGCTGGGCTACGTGAAGTTCATGTTCCCGAACCAGCATGCGGTCTATCTGCACGACACGCCGAACCGCAATCTGTTCTCCGCCAGCAAGCGCGCCCTCAGCCATGGCTGCGTGCGGGTCGACAAGCCCTTCGAGCTTGCAGAAGAGGTCATGGGCAAGGACGGGAAATGGACCGAGCAGAAGCTGCGCGGCCTCATCGGCAAGGGCGAGCGCTACGTGCATCTCACCGATCCCCTGCCAGTGCATCTCGCCTACTTCACCGTCGCCGTCGACGAGCGGGGCGAGATGAAGAAGTTCGAGGATATCTACGGCCTCGACCGCAAGGTTCGCGCGGCCCTCAACCTGGCCGAATAATCCCTCTCCCTCACGGCTTTTCAGGCCAGTTTTTCTCCCTCACTTAACGGGAAGGTAACCGTCTTCGGCAAAGATCCTTTCACCTTAAAGGATGCGGCATCCGCGGATGCAGCCCGGTAAAGACGAGTATCACAGTGAGAGTATTGCGTACGGACTGCACGGCGTATCGTGCGGGAAAGCGGCGTCCGCTTTTTCGTGCCGGCATGGGTCTTGCGGCCTTTGTGGCCGTCATGGTGGGTGGGGTGCGCGGCACGCAGGATGCGGTCGCCAACGGCGACACCCGCACCCTGACCTTCTACCACAACAACACCAAGGAAAGCCTCACGGTCACGTTCCGCCGGAACGGACAATACGACTCAGGCGCCCTGCAGCAGCTCAACTGGTTCCTGCGCGACTGGCGTCGCGCCGAAGCAACCCGCATGGATCCGCGCCTGTTCGATACGGTGTGGGAGGTCTATCGCGAGGTGGGATCGGACGCGCCGGTGCATGTGAACTCGGCCTACCGCTCCCCGCACACCAACTCCATGCTCCGCCGCCGCTCCAGCGGTGTGGCCAAGAACAGCCAGCACATGCAGGGCAAGGCCCTGGACTTCTATCTGCCCGACGTGTCGGCTGCGCGCCTGCGCGCCATCGGCATGAGGCTGCAGAACGGCGGCGTCGGCTACTATCCCAATGCCTATACGCCCTTCGTCCATCTCGATGTGGGCAGCGTGCGCGCCTGGCCGCGCATGACCCGTTCGCAGCTCGCCAGCATCTTCCCCGATGGCAGGACGGTGCATATTCCGTCCGACGGCAGGCCCCTGCCGGGCTATGACGAGGCGCGTGCCGAGGTGCTGGCCAAGGGCGGCACCGTGGCGGGCTACGCGGCTTATGCGGATGCGGAAGAGGCGGCTGCCGCACAGCCCCGCCGCAAAGGCTTCTGGGCCACCCTGTTCGGCATCGGCGACGACGAGGAGGAGGATGCGGAGGAGATCCGCACCGCATCGCGGCCGGGCCGCCCGTTCATGGCCACCCGCAGCGAAGCGCCGCAGAACTACTATGCGAGCGACTCGAATTCGTCGGTCTATGCGGCCATGCAGCCGGCCCAGGCTCCGGTTCGCGTGGCGCGCCAGGCTCCGGTGGCCGTTCAGCCCAGGCCCGAGCCGCCCGCACCGGCCGTCATGGCCGCCATGGCCCCTGCCCTGCGCGAGGACCTGACGCCCCCAGTAGCGGCTCCCCGGTCGCCGACCCGGATCAACGGAGCGCCCAGCACGGTCCAGACCTCCGCCGGCCCGACGCTGGCCTGGCAGCAGGGTGAGGATGGACGAGGCACCAAGGATTCGGATCTTTCCATCGCCAAAGGCATGGCCTTCGCGCCCATGCCGCCCCGGCGGCCGGACGAGGAGGATGGCACCGGCGTTGAAACCGTGGCCCTGGCCTATGCGCCGCTTCCCCCGGCACGGCCTGGCACGCTTACGGCCACGAACCCGATCCCCGGCATTCCGGAGCTGCGGGGCTCGACGGAGCTTGCGGCTGCCACGCCGGCCGTTCAGCACCCGCTGCCGCCGCGTCGCCCCGATCTGCCTGTCATGGTCGCCTCGGCCGCTCCTGTCGATCTTCCGGCAACGACCGGCTCGACCCCCAGGGACGGGAAGGAGACCAAGCCGAAGCCGGCCGCTGCTCCCGAGGTCAAGGCCGTTCCCGAGGCCAAGGGAACCCCAGCCGCCAAGAAGCCGCCGGCCACCACGGCCCTCAGCGCTCTCATGTCGGCGCAGCCGAGCCTCCATATGGGCTTCTCGAGCAAGCCCGTGGGCGACCTGGCGACGAACCGCTTCACAGGTCCGGCAGTCAAGCCTCTGAATGTGGTGCGATAACGAAAAGGGCTCCTTCGGGAGCCCTTTTTGCGTCAGTCCTCATGCTTGCGGCTGTAGCCGTTGCGCGGCGGGGATGTCCAACCCTGAGGCGGCGCCTTCGGCCTGTAGATCTCGACCAGCAGCGGATGGCAGACGGCCACATCGCTCGAATGCTCGGCGCTGCAATCGCCGCCCGGACAGGCGGACAAGGCGCCAAGCAGATCGATCTCGGCGAAGAACTCCAGGTAGTCGCCCGGCCTGACGGGGCTTGCCTTCATGAAGTACTGCCCCGTGTCGCGGGTGAAGCCGGTGCACATGAAGACGTTGAGCACATCGTGCACCGCCGGCTCGACCTTATCGCGCGGGCGCCCTGTCCGGTCGGCGAGAGCCCGGGTCAGGTTCGAGTGGCAGCAGTGATGATACTCGTCCCCTGAGAGAAGCCGGTGCGTATACGGATCGCAGCGCGTGCCGATCACGTCATGCACCGAGCCGCCATACTCGTCGAAGCCATACCAGTCGAGGGTGTCATGGGTGATGGTCGCCATGGGCCGAAGGTATGGCAGGCATGACCAGAGCTGGTCTCCGGTGGACAGATGCGTGCCGTGCAGGGCCCTGGTCTTGCCGGAGAAGAAGCGTTCGTCGAGATCGTCGGCCGCCCAGAGATTCAGATCGCCGACCTGCGGGCCCTCGATGCTGACGATGCGGAAGAAGCAGCCGGCAGGCACCTGGAAGGATCGCGCGTCGCGCGGCGGCACGATGACTTCATCCACCTTCTGCCAGCCGTCTCGCGCCGCCTGATAGGCGGCAAGGTCCGGACGAGGCAGCGTGTCGACCGGGTAGCAGATGACGGGGGCGATTCTCCGGCGGGCATCCGCATCCAAGGGGGCCGTCACGTGGTTCCGCGCTTGCTTCATGCATCTCTCCAGCAATTCGTCTGGAATATTTATAGGCAAAGGGCTGGAAAGGAGCGAGCCGGAAGGATGCATGGCAGATGTTCGGAAAAGCAGTCCAGAGCATC
>JALYFY010000246.1 GCA_030777385.1 Pseudomonadota bacterium
TCCGTGAGAACGGAATTGGCGATGAAGCATTCCTTGTGCGCGAGGTGATGCATATCGGCGATCTGCTCGGGCGTCGGCTGTTTATCGCCCGAGAATTCGATTGTTGGGTCCAGGGTCACCCTGGAGACGAAGAGCTTGCCGGCCTCGTTCTTCGTCATGACGCCAAGAGCGTTATCCTCATAACGGTCCACAACGAAGCGCTTCTTGGCGGCGATGGAGAGGAAGGTCAGCATGTGGCAGCTGGAGACTGCCGCCACGAAGGCTTCCTCCGGATCGACCGCATCCTCCCGCGAGAGAGGCAATGGCACGACGGAAGGCGATGCGGAGCCCGGCACTTCGATGCCGCCATCGAAGGACCAGACATGACCGCGGCTGTAGCGGTTGTCGGAAAAAGATTCATCCGCTCCCCGCATCCAACGAACGATCGCTCTGTATTCGTGCGCCATTGCTCTGCCTGACTTAGAGTATTGACTGAGCCTCACCCTGAAGAGGGCCGTGAGGTCCGTCTCGAAGGGCGAGGCGCTTCCAGTGCCCTCTGGACCCTCCTTCGAGACGCCCGCTGCGTGGGCTCCTCAGGATGAGGACAGAGTTTCGTCGAACGTTCGACTTCACGAGATCGACTTCAGGAACTCCTGGTACTGTTCTTCGGTCATGAGATCGTTGAGTTCGCCCTCATCCTTGACGCGGATCTTCAGGAACCAGCCGCGACCAGCCGGGTCCTCGTTCACGGTGCCGGGGGATGCTTCGAGATCGCTGTTGACCTCGACCACCTCGCCGGAAACCGGAGCATAAACCTCGCTTGCAGCCTTCACGCTCTCGACAACGGCCGCCTCCGAACCCTTTGAAAGGCTTTTGCCGACGCTCGGCAGCTCGACGAACACCACGTCGCCCAGCTGTCCTTGAGCATAATCGGAGATACCGACGGTGCCGGTGTCGCCTTCGATGCGGATGTATTCGTGATCTTTGGTGTAGCGCGTGGTCATGTTGGTTCCTCTGGTCTTAGCGCTTGTAGCGATGGGGTGCGAACGGCATGGCGGCGACCTTGGCCGGCAGCGGCTTGCCGCGAACGATGAGATGAAGATCCGTTCCCACCGTGGAAACGTCCTTTGCAACATAGCCCATGGCGACCGGGCCGTTGACGGTGGGGCCGAAGCCGCCGGAGGTCACGAGGCCGACCTCGCGACCATCGGGCGTGGTGATGACAGTGCCCTCCCGGGCCGGTGCGCGGCCTTCGGGCCTGATGCCGACGCGAACACGGGAAGCGCCTTCCCTGATCTCGCGCTGCACGCGCTCGGCGCCCGGAAAGCCGCCCTCTTCGCGGCGGCGCTTCTGGATCGACCAGATGAGGCCTGCCTCAATGGGTGAGGTGGTGGTGTCGATGTCATGGCCGTAAAGGCAAAGACCCGCCTCGAGGCGCAGCGAGTCGCGTGCGCCGAGGCCGATGGGCTTCACCTCGGGATTGGAGAGAAGCTTGTTCCAGAGCTTTGCCGCATCTTGCGCCTGGCACGAAATCTCAAAGCCATCCTCGCCCGTGTAGCCGGAGCGGGAGACATGGCACCAAACGCCGTCGATCTGCACGTCGGCAGACATCATGAAGGGAAGATCGGCGGTCTCCGGCGCGAGCCCGGCGAGAACGGCTGCCGCAGACGGGCCTTGCAACGCCATGAGCGCCAGGTCGTCCTTGCGGTTCAGGCTGACGCCCTGGGGCAAGTGCGCCTGGATATGGGCGTAGTCCGCATCCTTCATGGAGGCGTTCACCACCAGGTAAAGCCAGCCCTCGTGGCCTGGCGCTCCGACGCGGGTGACCATGAGATCGTCGAGGATGCCGCCGTCCTGGCCGAGCAGCTGCGAATAGCGCTGCTGGTTCGGCTTCAGGTTCAAAACGTCGGCCGGGATCAACGCCTCGAGGGCCCTTGCCGCGGTCTCGTGGTTCTTGTCCTCGGCCACCAGGAAGGCTTGGCCCATATGGGAGACGTCGAACAGGCCCGCATGCTCGCGGGTCCAGTTATGCTCGGTCAGGATGCCGGCGGGATATTGCACCGGCATATGATAGCCGGCGAAGGGCACCATGCGGGCGCCAAGGGCCACATGCTCGGCATGAAGCGGGGTTTGCAGAAGCGGCTCGTCGCGATGCGCTGGCTCGGCCATCGGGTTCCCTCAAAGGTGCGCGTTCCATCGAGCCTTGCGGCCCGCTGCTGTGCGCCCCCTCTGTCCCAAGACCTGAGAGATTTCCCTTGATCGCTTTCGCGAAAGGTTACGCCCGTCGGTGGACGACGCTTCATCAAGCATCGTCGCTTTCCAGAGTGCCAGCTCCCGCGCGGTCCTTTGGCCTGAGCGTTTCCGGGGCGGTTGCGCCTTCGGCGCCGGACGCTTGAGTCCGGTCTCTTCCGCGGGGATCATCGGCTGGCTTTAGCTCTGAAGAGGAATTGCGGTCCTGTCAACAAAGCAGGGCACCCCTGTTCACCCTTTAATTGACGGCACGCCCGTGAGGCTCCATCTTAGAGGCCATCTGTCACAGAAGGGGAGAAGCGCGGCCTGATCCGGTCAGCAGCTCCATGCATCGTTGCTCGAACTGATCATCGCTCTCGCTCTCGTCGCCCTCAACGGCGTCTTCGCCCTCTCCGAACTTGCCATCGTGTCCGCCCGCCGCCCTCGCCTTAAAGCGCTGGCCGAGCAGGGCCGCCGGGGAGCCAACACGGCGCTCACCCTCATGGAGGACTCGGGGCGGTTTCTCTCCACGGTTCAGATCGGCATCACCCTCGTGGGGATTCTGGCCGGCGCCTTCTCGGGCGCGGCTCTTGGCGGAAGATTGACCGATATCTTCCTGGCCCAGGGCATGCCCGAGGGTGTGGCCGAGCCCCTGGGCTTCGGCCTCGTCATCGGCCTCATCACCTATCTGTCCATCGTCATCGGCGAGCTTGTCCCCAAGCAGCTGGCCCTGCGCCATCCTGAGGGCATCGCATGCGCCATGGCGCCGGTGATGCTGGTCGTGTCGAAGGTCGCGGCCCCGGCCGTGTGGCTTCTGAACGCCTCCACCAGCCTGATCTTCGGCCTGTTCGGACCCGGCGAGGGGGAAGCGAAAGTCACCGAAGAAGAGATCAAGATGCTGGTCGGCGAGGCCGAGAGCGCAGGCGTGATCGAGGAGGAGGAGCGCCGCATGATCTCCGGCGTGCTCCGGCTCGGCGACCGGACGGTGCGCGGCCTCATGACGCCCCGCACGGACGTGGACTGGATCGACCTGGACGATGACGAGGCGACGATCCGCGAGCTGCTCATCGAGACCCCGCACTCGCGGCTGCCGGTGAGCGAGGGGACGCCCGACAACGTGATCGGCGTCGTTCAGTCGCGGGAGCTCTTAGCGGCTTTGCTGACAGGGCAGCCCCTGGATATCCGCAAGCATGTGCAGCAGGCTCCGGTCATTCCGGATACGCTCTATGCCCTGGACGCGCTCTCGACCTTGCGCGACTCGGAGGTGCCGATGGCCCTCGTCCACGACGAGTACGGGCATTTCGAGGGTGTCGTGACGCCCGCGGACGCGCTCGAGGCCATCGTCGGCGCCTTCCGGTCGGACGGCGAAGCCCCGGATCCCGATGCAGTCCGGCGCGAGGACGGCTCATGGCTGCTCGCGGGCTCCATGCCGGTGGACGAGATGGCCGAGGTGCTGGGCGTCACCTTGCCGGAGGCGCGCAGCTATCACACGGTGGGCGGCCTGGTGATCAGCGAACTCCAGCACCTTCCCAGCACCGGCGAGCATGTGGACGCCCTCGGCTGGCGCTTCGAGGTCATCGACCTGGACGAGCGCCGCATCGACAAGGTGCTCGCGGCCCCTCTCGGCCAGAGAGCGGGCTCCGCCGCTCTCTATTAGGTTTAGCCGCGCCGCCGGCCTGCCGCAGGGCTGCCGAGGCCAACCTCGATTTCGAAATCGTTGGCATAGGCGGCGGGCACCAGGATGCCCTCCTCGATCACGGACACTGTCGTTTGGGTCTCGCCGGCCGGAATGGCTGCAGCCACGCGCCGGGAGCGGTTTGCCAGAACGGTCCCGCGTCTTTTGACCACGATCTGGATCGGCACGTCGTAGCGGCCTGCCGATCCGCCGGCACCCAGGAGCGCCCGCGCCTCGACACCGACCCGGACCAGGGTCGAGCCATCCGGCTGGCCGACGCATTCCCGCGCCAGCTCGCCGAGGGCAATCTGGCTGCGCAGGTTGCCCGAGCCATCCCCACCGCCCCCACGCACCTGGATGGCGGACCCGCCATCGGTCACGTCGACAGTCGGGCAGTAAACGTCGCGGGTTTCCGCCGCCTGAGCCGGCGCCAGGGTCGCTCCCCCAGTGAGCAGCATGTCGCCGACGCCGAAGCCACCCTGCCCCGGCGCGCCGCCGCAGCCTGTCAGGGCCGACAGACCAAGCGCAGCGATCATCCAACCGGCCTTCCGGCCCCATCCGTTACTCATGAGACTCCCCCACCTTCTTCTTCATACGTTATGGCAGGGCATCGAACCCGGCCGCAAATCCGTTCAGGGATACGGGAATCCCGATCCCCTCCTCCGGCGTCTGGAAGACGATGAAGGTTGCAGCCTGCCCCGTCTTCATCTGCTCGATGAGGTTGTCCTCCATCACGACCTCGGCGACGCAGCCCGTGGCCAGGCAGCGGACGAATCCCGCACGGCCGATATCCGTCTGGTCGATCTTGAGGCCCAAGCCCGAGGGCAACAGAATACCAAGCGGCGCGACCACGCGCAGGAGCCGGCTTTTGCCGTCGGCGGTTTTCAACACAATAATCACGAGAGTGACGTTGGGACGATCTTCCGCAACGACGTTCTGAACGAGGGCGCACTGCTCGGCTGTCGCTCCGGCTGGTGTCTCGCAGCGCATCTGCCATTCGCCGAAAGTGTTCTTGACCATGCCCTGGGCGCTGGCCTCATCCACACCGGACAGGGCGGAAAGCCCCAGGACTACTGCCGCGCCATAGCGAACCCAGCGGGATGCGCCCATCGGTCTCTCCATTCTCGAACCCCTTTTTGAAGGGGAGCGGCCTGCCGCCGCTTCGATCCATCTTTGGCCCGTTGGGACCATGGCAGGGGGCGAGATGTCAAGCGAGAGAGGCCGATTGGCGCGTCGAAACGCCTTTTGGCGGTTATGACGCATAAATTGCGACGTCAGCACCGTTGCGCTTCATCGCATCCTGTGGTCTTTGACGCAGATCAAAGGTGATGGCGCAAGCCGGGCGCCGCTATCCGCTCGCCCGCGCCCTCTCCTATGCTTCCATGGCCTCGTGGCCATCACATCTTTAGGAGCTTTGGAACGCCGATGCGGATCGAGACTGGACGTCGATCGGTGACCGCCCTCTCCACGGCAGCGGTCGCACTTGTGTTGGGCATAAGTGAGGCATGGGCGGCTGCGGGCCGGCCCTCCCCATGGGAAACCGGCATGCAGGAGATGGTGACCGAGTTGGGACAGAGCGTGTCCGACTTTCACACCTACCTGGTTTGGCTGATCACAGCGATCTGCCTCTTCGTGCTGGCCCTGCTTCTTGTGATCGTTTTCCGTTTCAACGAGAGCAAGAACCCGGTTCCCTCGAAAACCACCCACAACTCTCTGCTTGAGGTCGCCTGGACCATCATCCCGGTTCTGATCCTCGTGGCCATCGCCATTCCGTCCTTCAGGCTTCTGCGCCAGCAGCTCGTGCCGCCGCAAGCCGATCTGGTGGTGAAGGTGACCGGCTATTCCTGGTACTGGGGCTACGAGTACCCGGCCGACCAGGGCGGCGGCTTCAAGTTCGACTCGAACATGATCACCGAAGAAAAGGACCTGAAGCCCGACCAGCCGCGCCTGCTGGGCGCAGACAATGCGATGGTGGTGCCGGTCGGCAAGGTGGTTCGCGTTCAGGTCACCTCGGCCGACGTGATGCACTCCTTCACGGTGCCGTCCTTCTACTTCAAGGTCGACGCCATTCCCGGACGCCTGAACGAAGTCTGGTTCAAGGCCGAGAAGGAAGGCGTCTATTTCGGCCAGTGCTCGGAACTCTGCGGCAACGGCCATCCTTACATGCCCATCGAAGTCCGCGTCGTGAGCGAGCAGCAATATGCCGCTTGGCTGACCGAGGCGAAGCAGCGTTATGCTTCCACGGACGGCTCGGCCCCCGTCAAGTTCGCGACAGCTCAATAATCTGAAAAGGACCACAGAGGTCTATCATGGCACATGCAGCTGATGCCGCTCACGCGGATCACCACGATCATCTCCCGAGCTTCTGGCGCCGGTGGTTCTACTCCACGAACCACAAGGACATCGGCTCGCTCTACCTCATCTTCGGCTTCACGGCCGGCATCATCGGGGGCCTGCTGTCCATCGGCATGCGCCTGGAGCTCCAGGAACCGGGCCTTCAGTACTTCTCCAATCCGCAGGCCTACAACGTCTTCGTGACCGGCCACGGCCTCATCATGGTGTTCTTCATTGTGATGCCCACCCTCATCGGCGGCTTCGGCAACTGGTTCATCCCGCTCATGATCGGCGCGCCGGACATGGCCTTCCCGCGGATGAACAACATCTCGTTCTGGCTCACCGTCTCGGCCTTCGCCCTGATGCTCTGCTCGCTCTTCGTCGAGGGTGCTCCGGGCTCGCTGGGATTTGGCGGCGGCTGGACCGTCTACCCGCCGCTCTCGACCGTCGGCCATCCCGGCCCGGCCCTCGATTTCGGCATCCTGGCCCTGCACCTTGCCGGCGCGGCCTCGATCCTGGGTGCGATCAACTTCATCACCACGATCCTCAACATGCGCGCTCCGGGCATGACGCTGCACAAGATGCCGCTGTTTGCCTGGTCCATGCTGGTGACCGCGTTCCTGCTCCTGATCACCCTTCCCGTGCTCGCCGGCGCCGCCTCGATCCTCGGCGCCATCAACTTCATCACCCCCATTCTCAACATGCGCGCGCCGGGCATGACGCTGCACAAGATGCCGCTGTTCGCCTGGTCGATCCTGGTTACGGCCTTCCTGCTCCTGATCACCCTTCCCGTGCTCGCGGGGGCGATCACGATGCTGCTCACCGACCGCAACTTCGGCACCACCTTCTTCGATCCGTCGGGCGGCGGCGACCCGGTGCTCTACCAGCACCTGTTCTGGTTCTTCGGGCACCCCGAAGTCTACATCATGATCCTGCCGGCCTTCGGCATCGTGTCCCACATCATCTCGACCTTCTCCAAGAAGCCGATCTTCGGCTATCTCGGCATGGCCTATGCCATGGTCGCCATCGGCGTCGTCGGCTTCGTGGTGTGGGCGCACCACATGTACACGGTCGGCCTGTCCTTGCAGACGCAGTCGTATTTCGTCTTCGCCACCATGGTCATCGCCGTGCCGACCGGCGTGAAGATCTTCTCTTGGATCGCC
>JALYFY010000247.1 GCA_030777385.1 Pseudomonadota bacterium
TCCCTGCGGGATCCGGCGTGCGTCTTGAGGGATGAGGGCGGAAGCGGCCGCGAGGTCGGGGACGTGCCCTCCGACGATACGGCCAGTCCGGTCAACCTGGACCGGCCTTCCTGTTGAGGAGGTTCAAGGGACCCGGTCCTTGATTGCATCGGTGTCGGTCATTGTCGCTTTGGGCTCGGCGGAGAAGTAGATCCAGGTTCTTCAGGTGCCGGTGAGTTGGTAAGCGCGAGCAAGCCTCTCCACGATTGCAGGGACGTGCTCGAAGCGGTCGACCACCCCGTCGGCTCCGAGTTCGGAGGCGGGTCGGCGGGCGTAGCCCCAGGCCACGGCAATGACAGGAAGCCCGGCCGCACGGGCTGCCGCCACGTCGACCGCGGAGTCGCCGACCACAATGGCCAAGTGAGGTCCAGGCGGCGCTTGTGGGAGCGTCCGTGTCAGATGAGCAGGATCCGGCTTGGAAACACCAAAGGTGTCAGGCCCTGCGATGACATCGAACTCGGGCAGGAGGCCCAAGTCCTTCAATATCCTTCGCGAGAAATCCTCACGCTTGTTGGTGCAGACGACGAGACGCCACCCCGCGTGGCGAAGTGCAGCCAAGGCTTGGCCGACTCCAGGATAGGCTTTGGTCTTGGCCGAAGGCTGCACGCCATAGAGATGCAGGAAACGCTCTAGGACAGCTGAGAACTCCGCTTCGCCCGGGCTGCAGCCACGCTGGCCAAGGGCTCCGCGCACCAGCGCAGCGATGCCATGGCCGATCAACGCCCGGGTGCCTTCAAGCCCGACAGGCGCAAGACCCTGTTCGACCAGGACGATGTCGAGCGCGGCCGCCAGGTCGGGGGCACTGTCCACCAAGGTACCGTCGAGGTCGAAAATCACTGTTCCCCGGATATCGTCAGGCATGAGCTGCCTCCTCTTTGACTGTCTGGCTGCCCGGGGCTTGTTCTTGGAGCCCGTCACCGTTGTTTGGGACAAAGTCGCAGCAAGTGACGTACCCCGTTCTGCCGCTGGGCTGAGGTTCAACTGGCATCCTGCACGGTTTGTCACTGAGCTGTAAGTTTCCTGTAAGGCTCATACACATTCTCTTGTGAATGTGAGATTAATCCATGACTATATCATACGAGTAGATAACATCTTTTCCGTGGGTTCTATCCTTTGGCGCTGCAGCTTGCCATCTTGGCCGACGACCTGACAGGCGCCCTCGACTCGGCGGCTCCCTTTGCCGCTCGTGGTTGCCGGGTAGAGGTGGCCCTGTGTGCAGAAGCAACCGCAGAGGCCTGCCTGCACGGAGCAGATATAGTTGCAGTCAGCACCCGGTCGCGCGAACTGACCGTTGATGAGGCAAGGGCCGCGGTGAGCCTCGCCGCAGCCGCGCTGCCGCCAGGGGTCCGCATTTTCAAGAAGATCGACTCGCGCCTGAAAGGCCATGTCGAGGTGGAACTGTCGGCGCTGACGTTCTCTGGCGCCCTCGTGGCTCCGGCAATCGTCGACTTCGGGCGGGTCGTGAAGGACGGGGCCGTCACGGGCTTCGGCGTGGAGAATGCCATCCCGATCGCGGCCGTCCTGGGACGGTTCGCGGGGCGCAGCACAATTCCGGATGTCGGGAGCGACGAGGAGATGCGGGCGGCGCTCGACCGGGCGGACGAAGCCGACCTGCTGGTTGGCGCGCGGGGATTGGCCGAGGCCTTGGCACGACGGCTAACGGGGGTCGAGCAGCCAACGGTTGCGGCCTTGGCTGGCCCACGTAGCATTCTGGTGGTGGGATCACGCGATCCCATCACACTGGCCCAAGTCGAGGCACTTCGAAGCCAGGAGGACGTGACGCACCTCCCTGCCCCCAATGGCATCTTCGACGCGCGTCGAGTGCTCGAAGCTGGGACAAACCTCGTTCTTGTCCAGGCCACGCCCGGCGACCGGGCGGTCCAACCCCACGATGTCGCGGTCAATCTAGCGGAGCATCTGCGCCCGATCGTCCCGGACTGTTGTGACACCCTGTTCCTGACCGGCGGCGCCACGGCCGAGGCTGTCCTTGGCGCCATGGGGATTGACCGGATGCGGCTCTTGGGGGAGTGCCTTCCAGGCCTTCCGGTGGGGGTCGCCGGAGATCTGACCATTGTCGCCAAGTCGGGTGGCTTTGGAGAGGTCGGAGCATTGGTGCGCGTGGCCGAGATGATCAGGAGAACGAAGCGATGAGTGCTGCAGGAGGCGGTGCCGGTCGAAAAAGCCTGCCCGATGTGGTCTTCGACCGGATGCATCGAGCCATAAAGTCCGGAGCCTACCGTCCCGACGAGCGCCTTCCTACGGAGCATGATCTCGCCGCCGAGTTCGAGGTGTCCCGACCCATCGTGCGCGAGGCGCTGCGACGCCTGCGGGAGCAAGGGCTGATTTACTCCCGGCAGGGCGCGGGCAGCTTTGTGCGATCCATCGGGCTCAAGCAGCCCTTGGGCTTCGGGCAACTCGAGAACGTGTCCGACCTTCTCAACTGCTACGAGTTCCGGGTGACACTCGAGCCCGAGGCCGCGGCGCTGGCGGCGGAGCGTCACAGGCCCGCGACGCTCGCGAGCATCGAAGCCGCGTTGGAGCTTCTTCGGGATGCCACCAACCGGCAGTCGCATCGTGAGGACGCGGATTTCGAGTTCCACCTTGCGATCGCCGTGGCGGCTGAGAACACCTACTTCTCGACCGCACTTGAGGCTCTCAAGGACCACATCGCCGTCGGGATGCGGTTTCACGGGATCTCCATCAAGCGCGACAGCACTGGGCTGGCACGGGTCTTCGGCGAGCATGCGGCGATCTTCGAGGCCATTCGCGCCCGTGATAGTGTCCGGGCGCGAGACCTCATGCGTAGTCACCTGAACGGCTCGGGCGAGCGCCTGTTTGAGCGTCGGCGACCAGCCGAGGACGAGTTCGCCGCCGAGTAGGCTCAGAAAGCTGCCTGATAGATGGCGAGGACATCACCTTCGCTCATGTCGCGCGGGTTGTTGTCCATGAGTCGGCGGATGCCGTG
>JALYFY010000248.1 GCA_030777385.1 Pseudomonadota bacterium
GAGCTTGCAGGCACCTACTTCTCGAAGCTCGAATGCTTCTGCTTCACCGAGCAGACCCTGCAGCCGGGAGAAACCCTGGAATCCGCCGTGGTCTTCTACGTCGATCCGCGCCTTGTGCAGGACTCAGACGTGAAGGATCTGGCTTCCATCACCCTCTCCTACACCTACTTCCCCTCCAAGGCGGGAAAGCCGGTGGCGGAGGCGACATCATCAACCAAGACCATTGCGCAATAAGACACGTGACAAGCTGGACAGAAACGTCTTAAAGCGAGTTCACATTCGAGGCACGGAGACGACACGAAATGGCCGAGGCCCACGCCAAGAACCACGACTACCACATCCTTGAACCGAGCCCGTGGCCGCTCATCGGCGCGGTCAGCGCTTTCCTGATGGCCTCCGGGTTCGTGACCTGGTGGAAGGACATCATGATTGCCGGGATGGATCTCGGCCCCTTCATCTTCGGGGCCGGCATCATCGGCGTCCTCTACACCATGCTCAGCTGGTGGAGCGACGTGGTGAAGGAGGCCAATACCGGGTCACACACCCGCGTGGTCCAGCTTCATCACCGCTATGGCATGATCATGTTCATCGCCTCCGAGGTGATGTTCTTCGCAGCCTGGTTCTGGGCCTATTTCGACGCCGCTCTCTATGCCGGCGATCCGCAGCTCTACTCGCGCATCGAGTCGCTCGGCGGTGTCTGGCCCCCCAAGGGCATCGAGACCTTCGATCCCTGGCACCTGCCGCTTCTCAACACCCTGATCCTGCTCACCTCCGGCACCACGGTCACCTGGGCGCACCACGCGCTCCTGCACAACGACCGTCAGGGCCTCAAGGCGGGCCTGTGGCTCACGGTGATCTTAGGTCTCATCTTCAGCTTCGTTCAGGCCTACGAGTACAGCCACGCAGCCTTCGGCTTCAGCGGCAACATCTACGGCGCCACCTTCTTCATGGCGACGGGCTTCCACGGCGCCCACGTGATCATCGGCACGATCTTCCTGGCCATCTGCCTGTTGCGCGCCTATCGCGGCGACTTCACGCCCCAGCAGCATCTCGGCTTCGAGTTCGCGGCTTGGTACTGGCACTTCGTCGACGTAGTGTGGCTCTTCCTCTTCGCCGCCATCTATGTGTGGGGCTACGGCGGAAGCGGAGCCGGGCACTAAGCCCGCCCAGCAAAAGAAAACAGGCAAGGGCGGCTCTAAAGCCGCCCTTCGCTTTTGGGCCTCCTGCCACCATTTGTGCACAAGCCCGTTGACCGGCAGCCCTCTGGAGAAACGCCGTGGCACAGGATCCTTCCGCCCCCTCACCCATCGCCGTCGGCCTGAAAGGGCTATGCCCCCGCTGCGGCAAGGGGCACCTGTTCAGGGGCTACTTGAAGATCCAGCCGAAATGCGAGGTCTGCGGTCTAGATCTCGCCTTCGCGGATGCGGGCGACGGTCCCGCCTTCTTCGTCATGTCCATCGTCGGCATCCTGGTGGTGGCGCTCGCCCTCTGGGCCGAGTTCGCCTATGAGCCCCCGATCTGGGTCCACCTGGTCATGTGGTCCGCCTTGAGCATCGTTCTAAGCCTGGCTCTCATGCGCCCCCTCAAGGGTGTTCTGGTCGCCCTGCAATATCACCACAAGGCCGAGGAAGGGCGTTTCGAGAAGTGACCTCTGCCCGCCTGAACAACGGACGCTCCCTTGTTGTGCCGGGACTGGCGGCATTGATCGCCCTTGCGATCCTGATTGGCCTCGGCACCTGGCAGCTTCAGCGCAGGGCTTGGAAGGAAGATCTGATCCAACAGATCGCAGCCCGTGCCTATGGCGAGCCGGGCGCGATTGTGCCGGAAGAGCAATGGGCCGGCTGGCGTTCGGATCAGGACGAGTTCCGCAAGGTCCGGGTCAGCGGCACCTTCCTTCATCCCCTGGAAGCTCCCGTTTATGGATTGGCCGCCGGCGAGCGGCAGGGCGCGCCGATCCAGGGCTACTACCTGATCACCCCCTTGAGGCTCGCCACGGGAGCCGTCGTGATGATCAACCGGGGCTTCGTGCCCACCGACCTGCGAGACCCCATCCGCCGTCCCGAGAGCCTGCCCGAAGGCGAGGTCACGATCACCGGCCTCGTGCGTGCGCCGGAGGTGCGGACCTCCTTCACGCCGGACGATGATCCCGCCCGCAATCAGTGGTTCGCCCGCGACCCTCAGGCTATTGCTGCGGCTCGCAACCTCGAGCGCGTCGCACCCTTCCTGATCGATGCGGATGCGAGCCCCAATCCGGGCGGGTGGCCGCGGGGCGGGCAGACGCCCCTCACCCTACCGAACAACCACTTGCAATATGCCGTCACCTGGTACGGCATCGCCCTCACGCTGATCGGTGTCTTCACGGCCTTCGCATGGCAACGGCTGAAAAGGCCGGACTCAGCCGAGCTGGAATAGGACGAAGAAGCCAAAGCCCAGGATGATCAGCCCGGCGCTGACCACCTTGGCGACGAACAGCCATTTCAGGAGTGCCTGCGTCTCCGCCTCATGCTCGGCTTTCTCCGCACGGGTCATGTGCTCCCGCGCCTTGAACTGCTCGGCATAGAGCGAAGTCGTCATGGCGTTGCTCACCGCGCCGTCCTTCTCGAGTTCGATGCGCTGAGCCATGACGCCCACGATGAGGCCAAGGACGGCCAAGCCCAGGAAGCCCGCGAGCAGGAAGGGATTCAGCACAGCTCCCGCCAGCACGGCCACCAATATGGGCAGCAGGATCCAGTCGAGTCGTGTCATGCGCATCGCTCGGACCTCCGGACAAGGTGAGCTTGGCTTATG
>JALYFY010000249.1 GCA_030777385.1 Pseudomonadota bacterium
GGGACACACTGCATCGCAGGTTCTCGATGCTGCATCGGAGCTTGCAAGGCAGTCCGAGCATCTCAAGGTTCAAATCGATCAATTCCTCACCCAGGGAAAAGCCGCATAAGGCACAGGACCCGACGGCTGAATGAACGGTAACATCGCTATCGAAACGGCGGCATTGCAGCCGGACGTGTGAGTCGGGTGAGGCATGGGAAAGATGCCGTCCCGGTCACCCCTCCGTGCCGGGCGTCAGCGGGCGGATCGTGCGCATCGATACCCAGCCCACTTCCGGATCGACGGGAACGAGGAAGGCGCGGCCCCGGTCCATTTTCTCGACCTGGCACGTGATCGCCCGCTTCTCGCCGACGGGCCGATAGATCACCGTTGCGCCAACATACAGCTGGTCATCCTTGGCAAAGTTGAAGCTGTTGGCGGCAGCCCCGCGCCCTGAGGCCGTCTGCTCCTCCTGCGCTTCCTCCGTGAGGCGGCCGAGAGCCTCGAAAACGAGGCGGGCCACCTCGCGATGGCGGTCGCTCACGACCCTGAGGGCGGTTCGGGTGCGATCCGGGTACCAGGAGCCTCCGATCCTTGCGAGGAGATTGGCCACGGTCTCGACCTGATCTTCAATCATCTTACATCACCTTGTTCAGCATGCCCGCGGTCGGGGTCGTGTCGATTGTCTCGTCAACGGCGGACGAACGCCTGCCATGATGGGGCACGTCTCACCTCGTATCGTTGGGCCGCATCGTGCGCTCGATCCTGCTCGACAAGGCGGTCAGGCCGATCATCGACAGGAAGCGGTGCAGGTAGCCCGCCTCTGAAGACGCGCTCAGGCGGGTGTTCTTCAACCGGCCGCCCCGGCCGACGGCAAGCTCTGACCAGTCCACGTCCTGATACCCGTATGGCGGATCGCAAAAGGCCACCCGCTCCGCATAGCCCGCATAGCCCGAATCGCCCGGAGGCGACACGAAGCCGGCCTTGCGCCCGTTCGAGGGGGCCGGTGTCTTGCGGTAGATCCGGTCCGTGTCCAGCACCATTCCGAGATAGCGGCCGTGGATGTCGACAACCTCGCCGTCCTTCCATGGGAACCAGCCGATCCACTTCCCCTTCGTGTTGTACAGGTACCGGTCGGTGCCATGGTGGCGGAAGGCGACCCATTGGCCGGACGAGTCGAAGAAGTGCTGAACCTTCGGTGCCGCCGTCCCGCTCTCCGCCGCCTTGGACGGGGCATCCGGGGCTTTGACAGGGGATGCCTGCGAGGGGGCGCCGGCCTTTCGCGCCAGTTTTCCGGAGAGCGCCGCACGAGGGGTCGCGGTTTTTTGCGGAAGACGGGCCTGGACAGCCGCGCCGGCAGGCTCGCGGACCGGGTTCGATGGGGCGGCGGCAGCGCTGGCCGCCTGAGCGCTCGGCTGCCGTTGCGCGCCGCCCGATGCAGCGGCTCCGTTGAGCGGGAGGGATGCCCCGCTGTCGCGATAGGGCACGGCCTGGCCTGCCACCGGCCAGGCGGTCGTTTTCGGCCGGGCGCCTTGGGACGGCAGCGACTGGAGCGTGTTCGTGGAGATCCAGCCGATCTCCCGGCGCACCGGAACAAGATACGCGCGGCCGTCCTCGATCTTCTCGACCGTGCAGGTGATCGTGCGCGTATCGCCTGGAGGGCAGTAGGCAACAACGGAGCCAACAGGCATCGCGACCTCATCGGTGGCGCCCGGCGTCACGTCCTGCCCGGCCGCCTCTGGGGCTTGGCCCAGGGCTGCGTCGCGCGCCGCGTCCCTCCGGCGAAGCTCGGCGAGGATGAGACGCGCCACGTCGCGGTGGCGGCTGGAAATTCCATTGGGGGCAGGCCGCGGCCTCTCCGGATGCCAGGATCCCCCGATCCTCGCGAGTAGCTCGGCCACAACGTCGATGTCTCGTACTGCCATTTTGCTTCATCACTTCGAAAGACGGGCCATGATGAACCATTTACGCAAAGTAAACTAAGGACTTCGCTAAGTAGAGTTAATTTCCTCTAGCGGGCGTTCTCTCCCGCTGTGCAACGGCGCGAAACAGACCTGCGGCATTCGAGCGGCTCCCGAGCCTCGGACGCCGGAACGAACGGAGCGGGGCCGGCGGCGGGGATCGTCGCTTCATCGACCGAAACAGTTGGCCCTTGCGGCTGAAGGGGCTTGGCGGCTTACGCAGCCTTGCTGCTCAGGATCCGTTCGACCCAGGCTCCGGCCTCTTCCGTTGTTCTGAAGAGCGGCGTGTCACGAATGTTGCACTTGCCGAAACCGGCTTCCAGGTGCCACAGCCCCTTGTGCTCAGGGTCGTGCGCCGGGCCGTCGAGGCGGACGAATACGGCGGCGAGCTGATTGTCGACAAGGACAAGGCTGCCCTCGCTGTCATGGCCGTCAATGAGCACGCGCATGGGCTGGAACGAGATGTCGAAGGTCATGGCCTTTTTCAGCTTGGGGCGACGGTCAGCTGCGACATGGCCTGACGCCCAAGAAAACGAGCAGAAAACGAGGGCACCTTCATAAGGACCACTGGCCTGCACCGTCTTTCAACCAAGTGCATGTGACAGCTTAACATAGGTTTGGTTGGGCAGCGGCAAAAAGGCCATGAGGAGGTAACGGCTGTCCCCGACGCGTCGGCTTCAACTGCCGATGTTATTGGCGGAAACTAACATAGATCAGGGACGGGCACTCGTTTATGTGCAAGGGTCATTGCACTATCGGCAACCGATTTCAGGCGCCGATGGCTGAGAGATCCGATGCGCTCCCGCCTGCAAGGCAGGGAGCATCGTCTTGGCTACCAACCACAAATACAATCCGCTCGTCCGCAAGCTGGAGAGCATCTTCACCCTCACCGACGACGAGCGGCAGGCTCTCGAGCACCTGCCGATGCAGATAACAGCCATCAGGGCTGACCAGGACATCGTGCGCGAGGGCGACCAGCCGTCCCGGTGCTGCCTGATCCTGAGCGGCTTTGCCTGCACCTACAAGGTCACGGCGCAAGGCAAGCGCCAGATCGTCTCCTTCAACATTCCGGGCGATGTTCCCGACCTGCAGAGCCTGCACCTGAAGGTGCTCGACAACAGCGTCAGCACCATGAGCCCTTGCAATGTAGGGTTCATAGCCCACGAAGTCCTGCGCGATCTCTGCGCCCGCTATCCGCGCATCACAGCCGCTTTCTGGCGCGAGACGCTGATCGATGCGTCCATCTTCCGGGAATGGGTGATGAATGTCGGGCAGCGCGAAGGCTCCACCCGCATGGCGCATGTGCTGTGCGAGGTGCTGGT
>JALYFY010000250.1 GCA_030777385.1 Pseudomonadota bacterium
CAAGGGCCGGGCTCGAAACATAGGGATGGGCCTGAAGCAAGGGAAGAAGCCGAGGTCTTCTAGTTTGTTCCCCGTGCTGCGGTGGCCAATGCGCGACCTTCCAGATGCGTGGGCGCCCCGGCTCGCCACCTCCCTCGTGAAGCCGTTTTCTATCCCGCGATACATCTGCGTCGGCGCCTGTACAGATGTGCAAAACGCTGTCATGCTGATGAAATGTAGATGGGATAGCCTCAGCTTGGCATTGAGCCTTACGGGCTGGGCCGTCTGACGGCCGCGCGATCCCGTTTGCAGGGCGATCACTAGCCGGAGAGGACATAGTCAGGATGAACTGGCGATCTTGGATAGTGGCAAACCCAGTCTGACGATCTTCGGCGCTGTCCATGCGTCCGACCGAAAGGGAGCCGCGACCGCGGTGGATGACCAAACAGGGGAAACGTCTATGAGGATCTTACTGAAATCATGTGTCATTGCGGGCATGGCGCTCCTAGGGGCGCTACCAGCCCGGGCGCAGACGACGATCGAATTCTGGCACGCCATGAGCGGCGCCCTCGGCGAGCGCGTCGAAGAGGTCGCCGACCGGTTCAATAAGTCCCAGAAAGAGTACGTCGTCCGAGCCATCTTTAAGGGCACCTATGACGACGTGGTCAACAGCATGATCGCGGCCTATCGCGCCCGGCAGCATCCTGCGATCGTGCAGGTGAACGAGCGCGGCTTTCTGACCATGGTCCTATCCGGTGCCACCATGCCGGCCGCGGAGCTGCTGGCAAGCAACGGCTACAAGGTTGATTGGTCGAACTTCATCGCACCCGTCGCGACGTACTTCACGCGGGACGGCACTATGATGGCGATGCCATTCAACTCCTCCACGCCGATCTTCTGGTACAACGTCGACCACTTCAAGGCTGCCGGCTTCGACAAGCCTGCCTCGACCTGGCCGGAACTCGTGGACCAGCTGACCGCCATCAACAAGAAGGGCGTGTCAAAGTGCGCCATGGTGTTCCCAGGCGACTGGGAGTGGAGCTTCCTCGAGAACTACAGCGCGGTCGAGGACATCCCGTATGCGACGAAGAAGAACGGCTTCGAGGGTCTCGGCGCCGAGTTCGTGTTCAACAAGACGAAACTCGTCCAGCACATGGAGCGCGTGAAGAAGCTCCTCGACGACGGCGTTCTCCAGCTCGCCGGCCAGGGCGTGAACCCAGGCCAGCTCTTCACCGGCGGCCAGTGCTCGACGATCATCCAGTCGACCGCCGCGCACGCGGCCGTGGAGGCCGGCGCCAAGTTCAACTGGAACGCCACGCCCCTGCCGACCGAGAAGGACAGCCCGGCGAAGAACAGCACCATCGGCGGCGCGGCCCTGTGGACGCTGAAGGGTCACAAGGATGAGACCTACAAGGGTGTGGCGGCGTTCTACAATTTCCTGGCCGACGTCAACACGCAGGTCTGGTGGCACCAAGCCACCGGCTATGTACCTGTGACCCGCGCGGCTTACGACGCCGCCAAGGCCCAGGGTGCTTATAAGGAGCGTCCCAGCCGCGAGATCGCGGTCGCGCAGTTGGCGCGCGGCACGCCGAGCGACAATTCACGCGGCTTCCGCCTCGGCAATAGCGCGCAGGCTAACATTGCGATCAAGGAGGAGATCCAGGCCGGGTTGCTCGGGCAGAAACCGATGCAAAAGGCGATGGACGATGCCGTGTCGCGTGGCAATGAAGTGCTCCGTCAGTTCGAGAAGGTGAATGCAGGCAAATACTGACGCGCTGGCTTTGGGTGGCGGCACCAACCGCCGCCATCCAGGCCTCCTCACAAGGCTGCTTACCCGCGCCAGGCCGCACTCGCAGGAAAGAGGACTGAAGCAATCCCCTTTCGAACGACCGGGGCTGGCCTCCGTGCTGCTCGCGCCGCAGCTCATAGTACTCTTGTTCTTCTTCTTCATCCCAGCCTTCCGCGCGCTCATCCAGGCCTTTCAGCTCAGCGATCCCTTTGGCGGGTCGACACAATGGGTCGGGCTCGACAATCTCGAGGCCCTGATGCGCAGCGCCCCTTATTGGGCGGCCGTGCGCGCCACGGTGGTCTTCACGATCGCGCTGAGCGTCACGACCCTTGGCATCGCGCTACTCTTGGCCTTTGCGGCCCATCACGTGCTGCGCGGTCAGAACATCTACAAGACGTTCATCCTCGTGCCCTATGCGATAGCGCCGGCGATTGCCGGCATCGTGTGGGCCTTCCTGTTCAACCCGGCGGTCGGGCCTATAGCGC
>JALYFY010000251.1 GCA_030777385.1 Pseudomonadota bacterium
GCCGAGATCAATCTCGCCGAGACCATCAAGGCTCTTGAGAGCAAAGATGCCTCAGCTGCTCCCGCGTGGAAGCGCGCTTTAGAGGCCGCACGCCTGCCTTTATATGACGTGCACTGGCCGGCGGCTGTGGTGATCGAGAAGGGAAAGGACAAAAAGACCGGCGCGAATGTGCTGCGTGTGGGACTGCGCGATGGCCGAGTGTTGCCCCTGAATGCCTGGGAGATCGCCCGCCGCGACATCAAGCTACATGACGTCGTGCGGGTCCAGGTGATCGAGCAGAAGAGCAAGGGCGCCGTTCGGGCCGACCTGCGCACGCCTCCATCCGTGCAAGGGGGAGCTGTCGTGCTGGAGAACAAGTCCGGCCGCATCCTCGCAATGGCGGGCGGCTTTTCTTATCCCCTGAGCCAGCTCAACCGCGCCACCCAGGCTCACCGGCAGCCGGGCTCCGCCCTCAAGCCGCTCACCTATCTTGCGGCGCTGTCGAAAGGGCTTCAGCCCAATACGTTGATCTGGGACACGCCTGTGACCCTGCCGCCGGTAAGGGGGGAGGCAAATGCGAGGTCGCGGGATTACTGGAGCCCGAAGAACTATGACGGCACGGGTTCCGGCATCATGACCCTGCGCCGGGCGCTGGAAAACTCCAAGAACCTTGTGACGGCGCGGCTTCTTGACGGCGCCATCGAGTCCTCTCCCGAGCAAAGCCTGCAGCGGGTGTGCGAACTTGCCATCGAGGCGCAGCTCTATCTGGAATGCACGCCGCATTACCCCTTCGTGCTCGGCGCACAGCCGGTAAGGATTCTCGACATCGCCGCTTTTTATGCTGCTGTGGCGAACGAGGGTGCTATGCCGGTGCCGCACGCGATCGAAACCGTTGAGGAGAACGGGCGGGTGATTTACAGCCGCAAGGCGAGTTCCCTGGTGCGGCTTGGTTCTGCCGATCCGGCAGCCTTCTATCAGCTGAAAACCATGCTGCAAGGCGTGTTGGAGCGTGGGACCGCCCGCTCCCTGAAAGCGCTTGCTCCCTTCGCGGCAGGCAAGACGGGCACATCGGACAACGAGAACGACGCTTGGTTCGTCGGCTTCACCAACGATGTCACCATCGCCGTCTGGGCCGGGCATGACAATGCGGACGGAAAGCGCCGCACCCTGGGTCGTGGGCAGACCGGCGGCAAGGTCACGGCACCCATCTTCCAGGCCATCGTCCAAGCAGCTTGGGAGCACCATGCGCCGAAGGCTCCGCTCAGCCCGCCGTCACAGCAGGCGGCAAAGCAGCTCATCGCGCTGCCGATCGATCTCAACACGGGCGATCGCCTCACGGACGGTCAGGGGAAGGGCTTCATGGAGCATTTCCGCCTGAACTGGTTCGGGCGGCTCAGCGAGACGCAGTTCCGGCTCGTGCCGCAGGATGAGGTCTATGCCTTCCGCAATCCCGATCCCTGGAGCGACGGAGAAGACAGGGGCGGGGGCTCTGCTTATGAAAATGAGGGACCTTACGCGGAAGGGCCGGGCTGGCTCGATGGCCTGCGCCAGATGATCCCGCCGTCACGGCGCCAAGCCGACCCGGAATCGGTCTTCCGCCGGTGGTGGGACGAGGACGAGCCGCCACGCAGGTCGCGAAGGGTCGATCCCGACTATTTCTGGCGCAACGGACAGGTTTATTGATGAGATCGACAGCTTCTTTCAGGCGTGCGTTGATCGCGCTTGCTGCATTGCTTGCCTCTGCCGGAGCGGTGGGGGCTCAGGGATTCAACATCGAAGAAGTCCGCTCCGTTACAGCCGTTGCCCCAGGCCAGCTCAAGCCCAAAACCATCGTGTTCAGCGATCATCGGGACGATAAGCTCACCGATGCCGGAACCGGGCTGATCCGCTTCGAGGATTGGGGCCGCGAAAGGCCTGTGCAGAAGCAGTACTTGAGCCTCTTCCCGGGCTACACTGAGCCAGCCATCAAGGTCTCGGTGCACGGCATCCAGAAATCCTATACCGAGAAGCTCCACATGTATGTCGTGGAGGCCCGTTTCCTGATCGGCAAGTCACCAGGCACCATCGATCTTGCCCGCTTTACCCGTCTCGATGTGCTGGAGAAACTCGACCCGACCATCAAGCACCGGCGTATTACGGCCGAGCAGGCCCTCACAGACCCGCAGAGCGCCCATAACCGCCATCCCGGCAGGCGCTGGTGCGAGGCTCCGCAGAGCCTGTGCATCGAATCCCGTTATCCGCTCGAAGGTAAGCTGCCGGTCGGAGTCCGCTTGGCAAACAAGCTGGAGGAGGGCGGCAAGAAGATCTCCGAGGCCATGGAGTTCCAGACCGAGATCCGGGTGCTGCCTCCGGGGGAGATCGAGCGGAACGGATTGTCCAAGCTGACGGGCCTTGAGGCTCCCGTGGCGGGCGTGCTGGAACAGACGCTGTTCCAGGTCAATCAGGTGATGCAGTTCGGAAAGCTCCTTGCGGTGCTGCAGGAGAACCCTGTGGACAGCAGCAAGACGGTTGCGATGGTCTTCATGGCTCTTGCTGTCGAGACGGATGTCCTTGAGCGAAAGAAGGAGTTCGAGAACGTTCCTGTGCTGCGCAACCTCATCCCGGC
>JALYFY010000252.1 GCA_030777385.1 Pseudomonadota bacterium
GAACCGCATGGGCGTCGACGCCATGGCGCCGGGCAACCATGAGTTCGATCTCGGCGATGCAGCCTTCCGGGCTCGCATGGCTGAGGCCAAGTTTGACGTGCTCGCCACCAACATCGTCGACGGCAACGGCCTTCCGGCCAATACTAAGCCCGACAAGATGGTCGAGGTGCAGGGCATCAAGATCGGCCTGTTCGGCCTCACCACCGAGGATACGCCGATCGCGTCGAGCCCCGGTACCATCAAGTTCTCATCCACCATCGACACCGCTCGTGCGAAAGCGAAGGAATTGCGCGAGAAGGGCGCCGACATCGTCGTTGCCGTTGCCCACACGCCGCTCGAGGTCGACATGATCATCGCCCGCTCCGCCGGAGTGGACGTGATCATCGGCGGCCATGACGAGCACCTGCTTGCCTTCTACGACGGCAAGGTGGTCCTATCGGAAGCCGAGTCCCAGGCCAATTTCGTCAATGTCGTCGAGCTCTCGGTGAACAAGGCGACGAAGGACGGCAAGACGACTGTCACCTGGTCGCCGAATTTCCGCATCGTCGACAGCGCAACCGTGAAGCCCGATCCGGAGATCGAGGCCGTGGTGAAGGGCTATGAGGACAAGCTCTCCAAAGAGCTGGACGTGGAGATCGGCGTGACCGAAACGCCTCTCGACAGCCGCCGTGCGACCGTCCGCGGAGGCGAGGCCGCCATGGGCAACCTGATCGCCGATGCGCTCAAGGCTGCCGTGGGTGCCGATGTGGCCCTCACCAATGGCGGCGGCATCCGTGCCGACAAGCAGTACCAGGCCGGTCAGAAGCTGACCCGCCGCGACATCCTCTCGGAAATGCCCTTCGGCAACACCACCGTGCTGCTCGAGGTCACCGGCGCACAGATCAAGGACGCGCTTGAGAATGGCGTCAGCCAAGTGCGTGAGCTTGGCGGGCGCTTCCCGCAGGTCTCCGGCATCACGGCTGAGGTCGACGTGAAGGAACCGGTCGGCAGCCGCGTGAAGTCGGTCAAGATCAACGGCCAGCCGCTTGATCCGGCCAAGACCTACAAGATCGCCACCAACGACTTCGTAGGTCGCGGCGGCGACGGATACCGCTCGTTCATCGGCGCCAAGTCGCTCATCGATGTTGCGGCGAGCCAGCTCATGGCAAGCCAGGTGATCGACTACGTCACCAAGGCCGGAAAGGTGGCGCCAAAAGTCGAAGGCCGCATCGTCCTGCGCTGATCCGCAGGCTCATCATCCATCGTGGCGCCGGGATCTGTGTGGGACCCGGCGCTTTTCATAAAGGCATGCAGCCGGCGTGACTTTCGGGCGCATCCCAATTCCGTCGTTGGCAGGATAGGTCGCCCGCTTCTTCGATTGGGTACCCCTCAGGTGTAAATTCCCTCTCCTTCAGCCGCCGTTGCTGTGCCATTCTGGGCATGTCACGGCGAATCCGAACCTCAAAGCGGCCCTTCCTTTGCAAGTTTCATCGCGGTCAGAACAGATAAGCTTGTCCCAGAAGCGGCGGCGCCAGTCCCTCGCCCGGGGACGGCTGACCTTTGCCATGGGCCTGTTCGGCGTGGCGTTCATCCTGATCACCTTCGGCTACATCGCCTGGGAACAGCGAAGCCGCCTGATTCAGCGCAACGAGGACGACATCAGGGGAACGGCCTTTTTCCTGGCGGATCACACGGCCAGGCTTCTGGAGGTCACGGATCTCACCCTCAAGCAGGCCGCTGCCTTGATCGACGGGCAGGAATGGGATCGGGCCGAAGCATCGAAGCCCCTCTGGCAGCAGCTTCGCGCGGTCCGGGAGGCGCTGCCCTATATCGAGGACGTCTGGCTCAACGATGCGACCGGTCGGCTTCGCCTGACATCGGCGCAGTTTCCGGCTCCATCGTCGAACGCCGCCGGACGGGACGCGTTCAGCGCTCAAGTTGCGGCCGATCGGGGATTGTTCGTCGGCGAGCCGATCATCGGTCAGGTTACCAAGGCGCCGACTTTCATGATCAGCCGGCGCCTTCAGAGGCAGGAACAGTTCGACGGCATTGCATCGGTCACCGTTTCCCTGTCCTATTTCTATGATTACTGGGCGAAGCTCCGGCTGCCGAAAGGGGGACGGGTTGCCTTGCTGCGGGCCTCCGATGCGTCGGTTATCGCGCAATATCCTCCCCCGCCCGATGGACTGTCGTTCGCGCCGATCGACAAGGCAGCATTCGACGCCGCGTTAAGCTTAGGGCCGCAGGCGGGCCTCTACTCGTTCGTCAGCATGGGCGACGAGCGCCTTGGAGCCTATCGCCAGGTTGGCACCATGCCGCTCTACATCAGCGTCAGCATGCCGGAGAACGCCTATTGGACGCCGTGGTTCGTCCAGACGAGGCTCTACGGCGCTTTTGCGTTGATTGCCCTGCTGGCGCTTCTCGCGCTCACGGCGCTTGCCTCGCAGCAGTTCCGCGAGCAGGCAGCCAATGCGGCGCTGCTCGAGCGGCAGGTGGCTGTGCGGACGGGCGAGCTGCGCACGGAGACGGCGGCTCTCGAAGTTCTCAACAGAACCGGCAGTGCCCTTGCGGCCGAACTCGATGTCGACCGGATCATCGAGAATGTTGTCGATGCAGGCGTCGATCTGACCGGCGCGCAGTTTGGGGCTTTCTTCGATGGCACCTCCCGCAATGGGGAGGGGGATTTAGGGCGCTATCAGACGGAGAAGTCGCGCAGTGCATTTGCCGGCCTGCCCATCCATGATCTCTGCGCCCCAGCCTTCAACGAAGGCAAGACCGTTCGCATGGAAAACATCGCTGTCGGCTTCGGGCCTGACGGAACGCCCTACATCCAGGAGAACGCGCCGGGGGCAGCCCAGATTCGCAGCCTCCTGGCCGTTCCGGTGCTGCTGCGGACCGGCGATATCCATGGCATTCTCGTCTTCGGTCATGAGAAGCCCGGGATCTTCACCGAGCGCGCTGAGCGCCTCCTGGCAGGACTGACCGCGCAGGCGGCCATTGCCCTTGAAAATGGCCGTCTTTACGGCAAGGCGCAAAGCGAGATCGAGGATCGCAAGCAGGCTCAGAAGCAGCAATCCCTCCTGATCCGCGAGCTTCACCATCGGGTCAAGAACACCCTGGCGACCGTTCAGGCCGTCGTCGGCGCAACGGCGCGCTCCGCCTCAAGCATCGACGATTTCTATCATGCCTTCGTCGGGCGCATCATCTCGCTTGCCAACACGCATACGCTCCTGACGGAGGCGGTCTGGCAGACTGCGTCCCTGCGGGAGATCATGGAGAAGGAGCTCAAGCCCTACAACGATGCCAGGGGCGGGCGGATCGTTCTGAACGGGCCTGCCGTGGACCTGCCCTCGGAGGCGGCCGTGCCCATCGGCATGGCCATTCACGAGCTTTCCACCAACGCGGCCAAATACGGCGCGCTCTCGGCCAAGGGCGGGCAGGTCATCGTGTCCTGGGATGCGGAGGCTGCGGATGAAGGGATCAGGCTGAAGCTCCTGTGGGAGGAACGCGGCGGACCTCCCGTCTCGCCTCCAACCCGGCAGGGTTTCGGCTCGCGCCTGCTGCACCGGGTGCTTGCCACGCAGCTCAACGCCAAGGTGGAAACGGACTTCAACCCCGAAGGCTTGCGTGTTTCCATCGACGCCGTTCTCAAGCAGGGCCAATTTCCAAACACGCCTGTCTAGAAGCAAGGCCGGGGAAAAACACAGCGATGTGACATGCCAACCTGTTGGCGTGGCTGCTGGAAACTTCTATCTAGAGCCGCAGTGCAGAAGATTCTGCCGCCAAGAGGCTTTTTCCATGAACGAGCGAGTGAGTTTGACCGATCTCCGCCAGGGCGTGCGCCCCGTGGACCATCCCCCCGTGAAGGCCGGGCGGATCGGCGTGCTTCTCCTCAACCTGGGAACGCCCGAGGGAACAGGCTACTGGCCCATGCGCCGCTACCTGAAGGAGTTTCTCTCCGACCGGCGCGTGATCGAGACGCCGCGCCTCCTGTGGTGGCCCATCCTCAACCTGATCATCCTCACCAAGCGTCCTGGTCCCAAGGGCCGCGACTATGCCTCGATCTGGAACAACGAACGCGACGAGGGGCCGCTCAAGACCATCACTCGTGGACAGGCAGAGAAGGCGGCGGAGCATCTGAGGGGCATCGCAGGCGACAAGGTCACCGTGGATTGGGCCATGCGCTACGGCAAGCCCGAGGTTCGCGAGCGCATCCAGGCCCTGCTCGACCAGGGCTGCGACCGCATCCTGCTCGTTCCGCTCTATCCGCAATACGCGGCCGCCACCTCCGCCACTGCCTGCGACCAAGCCTTCCGCGCCCTCATGGACATGCGCTGGCAGCCGACCGTGCGCGTCTCGCCGCCCTACCACGACGATCCGGTCTATATCGGCTCCCTCGTCGCCTCCATGAAGCGCGAACTGGCAAAGCTCCCCTTCGAACCGGAGGTGATCCTCACCTCCTTCCACGGGGTGCCGAAGGAATACCTCCTGAACGGCGACCCCTATCACTGCCAGTGCGTGAAGACCTGGCGCCTGATGCGGGAAGCTTTCGGCTGGCCGGCGGACAAGTTTCGCATGAGCTTCCAGTCCCGCTTCTGCACGGCCGAATGGCTCCAGCCCTATACGGACAAGACCGTGCAGGCGCTGGCGGAAAGCGGCGTCAAGCGCATGGCCATCGTGGCGCCCGGCTTCTCCGCCGATTGCCTGGAAACCCTTGAGGAGCTCAACGGCGAGAACCGCGAG
>JALYFY010000253.1 GCA_030777385.1 Pseudomonadota bacterium
GTGCCTCCCCGTAAACGGAGAGAAGAAATGAGCTTGGCTAGGCGCTTAGCGGGCGTGGAAGAGGCAGTGCGTTACCGGCGGCTGTTTGGCGTAGGAATCATCACTGGCTCCCTAGTTGTTTGGTGGCGGAAGGTTATTGGGATCAGGTAGGTTGGGCGATTGAAGAGTATGCGTGGCGCTTTGAGGCGCTGATGAGCCCACCCAAGGCGCCGTCCGACAGCACGGGAGGCCTGTGATGCTCGCCCTCCATCCCAACGCGCGTACCACGCCAGCTGTCCGCGCCGAGATCGCCCGCTCCCGCGAGCCCACAAGCGTGCTGGCCCAGCGCGACGGCGTCTCGACCGAGACCCTCCGCAAGTGGCGCAAGCGCGGTCTGGAGGCCTGCCAGGATCGCTCCAGCCGCCCTCACAAGCTGCCCTGCAAGGCCACAGACGAGGAGCGGGCCATCGTCTGCGCCCTGCGCCGGACCACCGGCTTTGCCCTCGATGATCTCACCTTCGTGGTGCGCCACTTCCTGCCGCATCTCAACCGCGACAGCATCTATCGCGTGCTCAGGGCTGAAGGGCTGGGCCGCCTGCCGGCGGCGAGCCGGCCCAGACGCGGCAGCGGCACCTTCAAGGGCTCTGATCTCGGCTTCGTCCACATCGACGTGAAGCACCTGCCCAAGCTGCTCACGCTCGGTGCACCTGGCCGTCAAGGATGATGAGACCGAGGCCAGCGCGGTGGCGTTCCTGAAGGAGGCAGGGGCGGCGTTGCCGTTCCAGCTCACCCACGTGCTCACGGATCGGGGCTCCTGCTTCACGGCCGACGGCTTTGAGGCGGCCTGCCGCAGCCTGGGTGTGGAGCACAGGACGACGCGGCCCGACACGCCGCAAACCCATGGGCGTGCCGAGCGCTTCAACGGGCGGGTTCCGCGCGAGGTGCTGGGGATCACGATCGACAGCCACACGGACGTTGAGCAGCTGCTGCACGGCTTCCATCAGGCCGACAATGCCCGTCGTCAGCGTGTGCTGAAGGGCGCCTCACCGGACGAGGTCGTGCGACAACGGCTCAAGGCAGAGCCGAGCCTCGCGCGTCCTCACGCTCATTGGCCGCCTGATCCTGGCATCCGGCTCAGGGCCATGCACGCCATCCACGCCGCCAAGCACGTCTCACATCCAGACAGCTAGTACTCCTCTGCCAGGCTGATTTGCTGTAGGCTGCAGTGGTGCTCACGGGAGGCGCCGTGATGGCCACCGTCGAAGCCGACTGGCAGGCCGAGTTTGAGGCGTGGCTCGCACCGTTCCTGGCCCGGCTCAGGCGCTCCGAGCAGCGCCGCTGGGCGCCTATCTACCTGCAGGGACTGCTCGGCCCGGGCGAGCGCAAGAGCGTGGAGCCAATGGCCGCCCGCGTGGCGCCCGGAGACGTTCAGCAACTCCACCACTTCATCTCCACCTCACCCTGGACATGTGAGCCTCTCGAAGAGGAGTTGGTGCACGCGGCCGAGCGGCTCTTGGGCGGGGCGGATGCCGTGCTGGTCATCGATGACACAGCCCTGGTCAAACAAGGCCGGCACTCGGTGGGCGTGGCACGCCAGTATTGCGGCCAGCTCGGCAAAAAGGCCAACTGCCAGGCCCTGGTCTCGCTCACGCTGGCGCGGGCCGAGGTGCCGGTGTGTGTGGGCCTGCGGCTGTACCTGCCACGGGCTTGGGCCGAAGATGCGGCGCGGCGCGCGAGAGCCGGCGTGCCGGAGGCGATCGTCAGTCGGCCCAAATGGCAAATTGCACTCGATGAGCTCGATCGGATCGTTGCGGCCGGGGCAAGCTTTGGATGCGTGCTGGCCGATGCCGAGTACGGCAAGGCGGCAGAGTTCCGGCACGGCCTTTCGGAGCGTGAGCTCACCTGGGCGGTGGGCATTTTGCCGAACCAGAAGGTCTATCCGGCTGATGTCGCGATCGCCCCGCCACCGGTGCAAAGGACTGGCCGACCTGCCAAGCACCCGGTGCCGTCCGTGCAAAGCAAGAGCGCAGAGGCCCTTTTCGCTGCGCTGCCGGAGGCTATGTGGCAGACCATCTCGTGGCGGCGCGGCCCCAAGGGCGATCTCAGGGCCGAGTTCGCTGCGCTCAGGGTGCGGGTTGCCGATGGTCCTGTGATGTCTGGCGCCCAGCACCTTTTGGGCGAGGAGGCTTGGCTGGTGTGCGAGCGCCGGGCCTCAGGAGAGCGCAAGTACGACCTGACCAACCATGCTGGGGATGTCTCGCTGGAGAGCCTGGCCGCCGCCATCAAGGCGCGCTGGGTCTGCGAGCAAGCACATCAGCAGATGAAGGAGGAACTCGGGCTTGACCACTTTGAGGGCCGCAGCTGGCAGGGTCTGCACCACCACGTGCTGATGACGATGATCGCATTTGCTTTCCTGCAGCATCTGCGGCTTGGGGGGACAAACCACGACCAGCACGGGGTCGCCGCCCCAGCCATCTCTTCCGCGGGTGCGACGCCAGCTGGTGATCACCCTGAGGCGGTTCGCGCTGCTCTGCCCACACTGTCACCAGCCTGTCCCCTACCACCTCCGACTATAATCCTGGCAGAGTAGTGCTAGGTGTGTGTGGACTAATTTTTCCCGCATCATCGAAATTCGATGTTCGACAGAGAAGCGGCCCACACACTCGGAAGCGCATTCGGCATGTGTAACGGAATCGCAACGGCGCCCCATGTTCCTGCCGTCTTGCGCCTCAGACCGGAGTGGCTTGAGTCGGTCGGGCCACGCCCTGCTCTGGTCGCTTCGGGCCTCTAGGTAGTTGGGGGTGGAACAGTAGCCTGTCATGATCCTCCAAAGGCGACGAGAGCAGCCTGATGAAGCATGGAAGGCGATCTACGACGCTCTCGAGGCGGCTTTGCTG
>JALYFY010000254.1 GCA_030777385.1 Pseudomonadota bacterium
CAGCCTCCCGGGTGTTGTAGACCGCCATATGCCGAAGGTCACGCAAACTGGCTCCCTGGTGCTCCGCAGCCGGGAAATGGCGTGAGCGAAAGGCCAGATAGGCACCCACTTGAGCAATAAGGTCATCACGGTCAAAGGGAACTTGATCCAGGCTGCGTGCATCCTCATGCCAGCGTTTGATGAGGAAGCCATGGCGAAGGCCCGCGATCTCGGGCGTGAAGCCTGCCTTGTGAAGCTGCAGGCCCTGCTGGAGCTTTCTGGAGCCGGTCTCGCCGAGGCCGGCAAACTTGACGAGCCATGACGAGCCCTTGGCCCGCGCCAGAAATTTCCGGCGCTCCTGCTGAATGTTGGCGGGAGGCCAGCAGGCCTTATCCAGGTAGCGCTTGGCCCGCCAGGCACCGCCTGAAACCTCCTCCAACGGCTCCTCCAGCGGGCCGATGACGTCCTCTACCCATGCCGCAAGATTATGCGGCCCTGGCCTGTGGAGCAGGAGATTGTCCATGGTGACGAGATGGCGCGGGGCCATGCTCCAGCGCTCCCGGTGCCGATCGCTGGCCTGGGGCCCAAGCCCGCCCGCATGGCTGGGAAAGAAATGGATCTGCTCCCGAGGAATGCCCGCCCTCTCCAGCCAGTCGGCCACGGCGCCAAATGAACTGCCCGAGAGGCCAGGGCCTTCGTCGACGATGGCGAAGGCTCTGTTTTTATCGGCCGTCAATTGCTCCGTCAGGCCCGGGTCGACCTTGACCTCACGCCTGAAGGGATGGCCAACAGGGCGAAGGGTCAGTGGGGGAGGCGCATCCAGGGCCGCAGCGACAAGGGCGCTGAGTCCCATGCCGATGCTGCGGATGCCGATCACCCGGGTATCCGGTCCCAGGCCCGAATCCTTGGCAGAATCCAGATAACCCTCCGGGTAGAGGGCATAGAAGGCATAGCCCTCCGCCTGCTTGGTGCGGATCTTTAAGGATGGGTCGAAGCTGAGAAGCTTCGTGAAAAAGATCGAAGGCAGAGAGACCTGTGCAAATCCGTTTTGCCACGATTGCGCGATGGCCTTGGCTAGGACCGACAGGCATTCTACCCCCGTGTCATGGAGGGGCGAGCGTGCATCGAAGCCACGCTCCTGGAACTCGACATCCACAAGGCTCTGAACGAGTTCGCTCGTGCCGATGAATGCACTCACCAGAGCTTCGTGCCGCCGGATTCCCGGCGGCAACCGGTCTGCGTCGGACAGGATGCCCTGGATGAAGCCCTGCTTGGCCTCGACCGTCTCGATCCTTTCCACATCGCCGTAGACGAGCATGGGAAAGCTACGCGGCAGCCTCCTGCTTCAGGGAAGCCATATCGATGACGAAGCGGTATTTGACGTCGCTCTTGAGCATGCGCTCGTAGGCTTCGTTGATCTGCTGGATCGGGATCATCTCGATCTCGGCGGTGATCCCATGCTCGGCGCAGAAGTCGAGCATCTCCTGAGTCTCGGCGATCCCGCCGATCAGGGAGCCGGCGAGCTGGCGACGCTTCATGATCAGGTTGAAGACCGTTGTGGCCGGATGCGGTTCGGCCGGGGCGCCCACAAGCACCATGGCGCCATCGCGGGCAAGAAGCACCAGGTAGCTGTCGAGATCATGCGGAGCCGCAACAGTGTCGAGGATGAAGTCGAAGCTGTTTCGATGCTCCTTCATGGCATCCTTGTCCTTCGACACGACTACCTCGTGGGCACCGAGGGCCAGCGCGTCCTCGCGCTTGTTGGGGGAGGTGGTGAACAGGACCACGTGTGCCCCCATGGCGCGGGCGATCTTGACCGCCATATGCCCGAGCCCACCCAGGCCCACGACGCCGACCTTCTGGCCGGCCTGAACCCGCCAGCGGCGCAAGGGAGAAAAGGTTGTGATGCCGGCGCAGAGCAGAGGTGCGGCTGCGGCCAGATCCATCCCGTCCGGCACCCGCAGGACGAAGCTCTCATCGACCACGATGGTGTCGGAATAGCCGCCAAAGGTGTTCGCGCCCGTACCCTGTTCGGGGCCGTTATAGGTGCCGGTAAAGCCGACTTCGCAGTATTGCTCCAAGCCCTCACGGCAGCTGCTGCAGGTCCGGCAGGAATCGACCATGCAGCCGACGCCGACGAGGTCGCCGGCCTTGAACTTCCGCACCCCCTCGCCGACACGGGTCACGCGACCGACGATCTCGTGGCCTGGCAGAGACGGGAAGAGAGTGCCACCCCATTCGCCGCGAACCGTGTGCAGATCGGAATGGCAGACGCCGCAATAGAGGATCTCGATCTGAACATCCGTCTCGCGGGGCTCCCGGCGCTCGAAGCTGTAGGGGGTGAGCGGTGTGGTGGCGTCCTGGGCGGCATAGCCGAAAGCTTTGATCACGGGGATTCTCCAAGTTCGATGAGCAGGTGCCGCAGATCCGGTTGCGATCCGACCAATCCCGCGGGGCTCAAGGTCAAGACACTCGTCTGAGGTAGTCGGGCAGCAACGCAGCGATTCAGGGTTCGTTCAGAGGAATTCGTATCCTCTAGATGATGGAGCGGGGATCTTTTGGATCAACCCCGATGCTGCGATGCAAAAATGGGCCTGCAGGTTTATACTGGGTAACGTTCAATTGACCGGCGGCTTCTGGTTTTCCAGAGCAGTAGGGCTAACATTAAGAGAAGGTCATGGGGCAGTTGAGGATGGGCTGCTGCAGGATCGTCCGGGCGGCAATGCGGCACAGGGGATATCGAGTCTCTGTTGCAAACTTTAACTTGCCGTCCCGTCTGCAATCCGCGAGGCTAGGTAGGTAGGGCGGGCAAATTCTAAGTCGCACAGGGTTGCTGAAAAGAGCTGAACCGACTGCGACTTGCTGATCCTCCGCCATAACGAAAGGAGTTGGCCGCATCACTTGACCGCATCATCGTATCGCATGGTCTGGGCAACCTTAGCGGTGCACAATAGTTGTCTCTGAGAGGGATTGGATTTCGGTGGCGCCATGCTTCATTCCGACGACCTGTTCTCGAGTTTTCTAAAGTCCTACGAGACCCGCCGGGAGGCGGAGATGTCTCTCGCGGAATACCTGGAAGGGTGCCGCAACGATCCCATGATGTATGCAAGCGCCCCTGAGCGTATCCTGGCAGCGATCGGCGAGCCGCAGTTCGTCGATACGTCGAAGGATGCACGCCTCGGCCGCATCTTCATGAACCGAACCATCCGGGTTTATCCGGCTTTTTCCGAATTCTACGGCATGGAAGAGACGATCGAGATGATCGTGAGCTTCTTCCGCCATGCCGCTCAAGGGTTGGAGGAGCGCAAGCAGATCCTCTACCTGCTCGGTCCGGTGGGCGGCGGCAAATCCTCCCTGGCCGAGCGCCTGAAGGCCCTGATGGAACTCAACCCCATCTATGTGCTGAAAGCAGGCGATGAGGTCAGCCCGGTTTTCGAGAGTCCGCTCGGGCTCTTCGACCCGGAGCAGATGGGACCCATGCTGGAGGAGCGCTATGGCATTCCTCGCCGGCGACTGACCAATCTCCTGAGCCCCTGGGCAATCAAGCGGCTCGATGAGTTCAAGGGCGACATCTCCCGCTTCCGGGTGGTGAAGATCAATCCGTCCCGCATGAGGCAGATCGGTATTGCCAAGACCGAGCCTGGCGACGAGAACAACCAGGACATCTCGTCCCTCGTCGGCAAGGTGGACATTCGCAAGCTTGAGACACTCTCCCAGGCCGATCCCGATGCCTACAGCTATTCCGGCGGCCTTAACCGCGCCAATCAGGGCGTTCTCGAATTCGTCGAGATGTTCAAGGCGCCGATCAAGATGCTCCATCCCCTCCTGACGGCGACCCAGGAAGGGAACTATGTCGGAAC
>JALYFY010000255.1 GCA_030777385.1 Pseudomonadota bacterium
TGGCCTCGGCCCTCAAGTGGTCGGGCGGCTATGTGTGGGCGTGCAAGAACTACGACGGCGACGTGCAGTCCGACACGGTCGCGCAAGGGTTCGGCTCGCTCGGCCTGATGACCTCCGTGCTGATGACCCCGGACGGCCAGACGGTTGAGGCGGAAGCAGCCCACGGCACCGTGACCCGCCACTACCGCGAGCACCAGAAGGGCAAGGAGACCTCGACCAACTCCATCGCGTCGATCTTTGCCTGGACCCGCGGCCTCGCGCACCGCGCCAAGCTCGACAACAACGAGGACCTCGCCCGCTTCGCCGGCACCCTCGAGAAGGTCTGCGTGGACACGGTCGAGGCCGGCTACATGACCAAGGACCTCGCTCTCCTGGTGGGCGCCGAGCAGAAGTGGCTCTCCACCACCGGCTTCCTCGACAAGATCGACGAGAACCTCAAGAAGGCGATGGCAGCAGCTTAATTGCCTGCACATTCCGGAAAGACCGACGGCCGGGTTCACCCCGGCCGTTCTCTTTTGGGCTTCATTCAGAGAAAGCCCAGGCAGAAACTGGCCTGACTCACCTGCCGCTCATTGGGATTGCTACGAACAAGCGGTCAAGTAGCCTGTTTGAACTATTCCCTTTCTGCAGAAGGGCCGTTAGGAAGCGTCATCCAGCATCTGGGGCTGGAAGGGTATGAAATGCGCTGCTACTTCCACCTCATCAAAGGTCATGATGAGATCCTCGACGATACGGGCATCGAGGTCTCCGACCTGCAGGCAGCCAAGGCGCAAGCCCAGCAGGCTGCGGACGAGCTCCGGCACGAACTGGATGAGGCGATCAAGGATTGGAACGGCTGGCGGCTTGATATCGTCTGCCCCGAAGGCAGCCTCCTTTACTCCCTGAGCCTCGGAATCACCCTCCACTGACACGGAGCGGCATCCGCATAGCCTCCTTAGGGTATGTCTGTCTTCCTTATGGCGATGCACGCGAACGCCTCGTTGTGTTTCGGAACAGCCATGCGAAATTTGAACTGCAGTTGCAGCGAGCTACATAAAATGTTGCATTTGCTGGCTGGCATGACAGGAGGCAGCCTTTGAAAGACGATGCGATACGGGTGATGACCGGGGGCTGCCAGTGTGGAGCGGTGCGTTATGCGCTCGCCTCTGAGCCGACTCATACGAGCATCTGCCACTGCCGCATGTGCCAGAAAGCCTTCGGCAACTACTTTTCTGCGCTGACCGGGGTGCCGAACAACGACCTGACCTGGACGCGGGGGCAGCCTGGGATCTTCAGGAGTTCGGAGGCCGTGGAGCGGGGGTTCTGCCGGGAGTGCGGCACGCCCTTGACCTATCGCCAGGTAGACACGGACCGCATCTGCATTTCGATCGGCAGCCTGGACGAACCAGGCCGCGTCATTCCGGAAATTCAGTATGGGACCGAGGGTAGACTTCCGGCCTTCGAGGCTCTGCACGCCCTGCCCGGCATCACGACAGAGGCTGACACGCCGCCGGAGACCCTGGCTCGGATGAAGTCACGCCAGCATCCTGATCACGATTGACTCGAACCATTCTAGGGTCCTCGAACAGCGCAGCGGAGCCCGAGAACCACAACCTCTGGGGCGGAGACCGGTGCATAGCCCCTCTCAGAAGCATCCTGACTGCCTTCGAAACCTACTAGCCGCTGGTGCATTGTCCTACCGAAACCTTGGCCGGAAGCAGGTCACACGGCCAAGTCCAGAACGGGAGGAGAAGCTGTGGTTGCTCTATCCAGCCCAGGGCAGCTGAGGCCGCTCCATCCCCTCCATGCCATCCTTCTCGCCTTTCCGCTCCCCCTGTTCCTCGGTGCACTGGCCAGCGACCTCGCCTATCGATCAACCTTCCACATACAGTGGGCCAATTTCTCGTCGTGGCTTATCGCCGGCGGGCTGCTTGTCGGCGGCTTCGCGGTGCTATGGGCGCTGATCAATCTCTTTCGCAGGGGAACGGCCCGCAAGGGGCGGCTGATAATCTATTTTGTCGTGCTGCTCGCCATGTGGGCTCTCGGCTTCGTCAACGCCCTCGTTCACGCGAAGGATGCCTGGGCGACCATGCCGGAGGGCCTCTATCTCTCGGCGATTACGACGCTCCTAGCCCTGGTCGCAGCTTGGATCGGCTATTCCGGGTTTCGCACCAGAGAGGTGAAATGATGCGCTCGTCCCTCCTGATCGGCGTCTTGGCCATCGCCCTCACCGCCTGCAACAGCGAGCCAGAACCGCCGCAATATGGCGCCAACCCGAACCTGCCCGAACCGCAGCGCGGGCTGTTGCCCTCCATGAAGATCCCGAGGCCGGCGAACTGGGGCAACGATCTCCCCAAGGTGCCGCAGGGATATAAAATTCAGCCCATCGCCACTGATCTCAAGATCCCGCGTCAGACCCTGGTTCTTCCCAATGGAGACATCTTGGTTGCAGAGGGATCCGGCGGCAATGCGCCTACGCTGCGCCCCAAGGACGTGATCGCAGGCTTCATCAAAAGCCTCGGCAAGAGTTCGGTGAAAGGCGGCAATCGACTGACGCTGCTGCGCGACGGCAACGGCGATGGCACCTACGAGATGCAAGGCGTCTTCGCCGACAATCTCAACGCGCCTTATGGCCTCGCGCTGGTGAACGGCGCCATCTACGTCGCCAACCAGGATGCGCTGGTGCGCTTCGACTATCGTGATGGCCAGACCCAGGCCAGCGGGCCACCCGTAAAGGTGGCCGATCTCCCGGCCGTGATCAATCATCACTGGACAAAGGCCATGACCGCCAGCGCGGACGGGCGCTTCCTTTACGTGGGCATCGGTTCCAACAGCAACATCACGGAACGCGGAATAGACGCGGAGGAAGACCGGGCGATGGTCTGGCAGATCGACGCGCAGACGGGCGCGCATAAGCCGTATGCAACCGGTCTGCGCAACCCTACGGCCCTTGCCATTCAGCCCGGTTCAGGCCAGCTCTGGGCCGTCGTGAACGAGCGGGACGAAATCGGCCCCAACCTCGTTCCGGATTACCTGACATCTGTGCAGGAGGGCGGATTCTATGGCTGGCCCTACAGCTATTGGGGCCAGAACGTCGACCCGCGTGCGCAGCCGCAGGATCCCGAGAAGGTCGCAGCGGCGATCCGTCCTGACTATGGCCTGGGATCGCACGTGGCAGCTCTCGGCGTGGCTTTCTCGACCCCGGCGATGGGCGCGGAGTTTGCCGAAGGGGTGTTTGTCGGCGAGCATGGCAGCTGGAACCGCAGCGTGCCGGTCGGCTACAAGGTCGTCTTCGTGCCGTTCCGCGACGGACGGCCTGCCGGCGAACCGATCGATTTCGTGTCCGGCTTCTTGGTTGATGACGGCAACACGCGGGGACGGCCGGTCGGGGTGACGGTAGATCCGCGCGGTGCTTTGATTGTCGCTGACGATCTGGCGAACACGGTCTGGAGAGTGACGAGAAACTGATCCTGTCCGCAGGGGGACGAGTAGACGCGATGCCGTTCGTCCTGACACCCCGACCGATCCCAAGAACGCCAACAGCTCGGCGCTCCTCATAGCAAACGATCCCGGATCGGCTTTCGCCGTCCGGGATGATGCTTTTGATCAGGCTGCCGCCAGAGCCGCTTCGATGGCATCCAGCGCAGCCTCGGCCTGCGCCCCATCGGGACCGCCTGCCTGGGCCATATCACGACGCCCGCCGCCGCCCTTGCCGCCGAGCTTCTCCGAACCGACACGCACGAGCGCCACAGCATCGACCTTGGAGGTCAGATCTTCCGTGACGCCAACCACGATGCCGGCCTTGCCGTCCTCCGCCACACCGATGATGGCGACCACGCCGGAGCCGAGGCGCTTCTTGCCCTCGTCGGCAAGGCTCTTGAGGTCCTTCATCTCGACGCCGGTCACGGACCGAGCCATGAGCTTGATGCCGCCGACGTCACGGATCGGGTCGCCCCCACCGGTGCCGCCGCCCATGGCGAGCTTGCGCCGCGCCTCGGCAAGATCCCGCTCCAGCTTGCGGCGCTCCTCCAGAAGAGCCGTGAGGCGCGAAGACACCTCATCGACCGGGGTCTTGAGGAGGCTCGCCACCTCGCGTAATTTGCGGCTTTCCTCGGCAAGGTAGCGGCGTGCCGCTTCGCCCGTCATGGCCTCAAGCCGGCGGACGCCTGCCGCGACCGCGCTTTCGCCCACGATGGTGACCACGCCGATGTCGCCTGTGCGGTTCACGTGCGTGCCGCCGCAGAGCTCCACCGAGAAGGCCTTGCTGGCGTCGCCCTTGCCCATGGAGACCACACGGACCTCTTCGCCGTATTTCTCGCCGAACAGCGCACGGGCGCCGGACTCGATGGCCTCGTCCACAGCCATGAGCTTCGTGACGACGGGCTCGTTCTGGAGCAGGACCTTGTTGGCGATCTCCTCCACCTGGACAAGTTCGCAATCCTCGATGGGCTTCGGGTGGCTGAAGTCGAAGCGCAGGCGGTCGGGGGCCACCATGGAGCCCTTCTGGGCCACATGATCGCCGAGCACCTGACGCAGGGCCTCGTGCAGCAGGTGGGTGGCGGAATGGTTGGAGCGCACGGCCGAGCGGCGCTCGTGATCCACGATCAGCTCCAGGGACTGGTTTGCCTTCAGCGCGCCCTGCTCCACCGTGACATGGTGCACGAAGAGGTCGCCGAGCTTCTTCTCGGTGCCCGTCACCAGCACGCGGGCACCCTCACCCTGCATGATGCCGGTGTCGCCGACCTGACCACCGGATTCGCCGTAGAAGGGCGTCTGATTGAGCACCACGAGGCCCTTCTCACCGGCTTTCAGCTCCTGAACCTCCTGGCCATCCTTCAGCAGCGCCAGGACAATGCCTTCGGCGCTTTCAGTGTCGTAGCCGAGAAACTCGGTGGCGCCGGTACGCTCCTTGACGCCGAACCACACGGTCTCGGTCGCCGCCTCGCCCGAGCCGGACCAGGCGGCCCGAGCCTTCTCACGCTGGCGCTGCATGGCGGCATCGAAGGCGTCCGTGTCGACGCCGATGCCGCGGGGCTTGAGCGCATCCTGCGTCAGATCGAGCGGGAAGCCGTAGGTGTCGTAGAGGGTGAAGGCCGTGTCGCCGGAGAGGTTCTGACCCTTCGAGAGCGAGCTGGTCTCCTCGTCCAGGATCGAGAGGCCGCGCTCCAGGGTCTTGCGGAAGCGGGTTTCCTCGAGCCTCAACGTCTCGACGATCAGCGCCTCGGCGCGAATGAGCTCAGGATACGCCTGCCCCATCTCGCGCACGAGAGCGGGCACAAGACGGTACATGAGCGGATCGCGGGCACCGAGCAGCTGCGCATGGCGCATGGCGCGGCGCATGATGCGGCGAAGCACATAGCCGCGGCCCTCGTTCGACGGCAGCACGCCATCGGCCACGAGGAAGCACGAGGTGCGCAGGTGATCGGCAATCACCCGGTGCGAGGCCTTGCGGTCGCCTTCCGGAGCAATGCCCGTGGCATGCGCCACGGCTTCGATCAGGGTGCGGAACAGGTCCGTGTCGTAGTTCGAGTGCACGCCCTGCAGGATCGCCGAGATGCGCTCCAGGCCCATGCCGGTATCGATGGAGGGCTTGGGCAGGCCGATACGGTTGCCGGGCTCGATCTGCTCGTACTGCATGAAGACGAGATTCCAGAACTCGAGGAATCGATCGCCGTCTTCCTCGGGGCTACCGGGGGGCCCGCCCCACAGAGCCTCGCCCTGGTCGATGAAGATTTCCGAGCACGGTCCGCAGGGGCCGGTATCGCCCATCTGCCAGAA
>JALYFY010000256.1 GCA_030777385.1 Pseudomonadota bacterium
CTGCAGGCGGCCCCCATCGCCATCATGCCCTCGACGCCGAGGTTCAGAACCCCCGAGCGCTCCGCCACGAGTTCGCCAAGGGCTGCAATCAGCAGGGGCGTCGAGGCGGTGACGATGGTGAGCAGGATGGCCTCGAAAGTGGTCATTTGCCCCCTCCCCGTGCAACGAGACGAACGCGGTAGCTCACCAGGGCGTCGGCTGCCAGCACGCACAGAAGCAGGATGCCCTGGAACGCCTGGGTGAGATCGAGCGGCAGCTTGAGCATGATCTGCGCGCTCTCGCCGCCGATGAAGGTGAGCGCGACGACCAGCGCCGCGACCAGGATGCCGATGGGATTGAGCCTGCCCAAGAAGGCCACCGTGATCGCCGTAAAGCCATAGCCCGGCGAGATCGAGGGCTGAAGCTGCCCGATCTGGCCCGAGACCTCCGAGATGCCCGCCAACCCCGCGAGGCCGCCCGAAATGGCGAAGACCGCCATCGTGGTCGCCTTGGCGCTGAAGCCGGCAAACCGGGCGGCGCGCGGCGCATCGCCCGTCAGCTTTAGGCGGTAGCCGAACAGCGTCCGCCCCAGGATCACGGCGGTGAGCAGAATGGCGGATGCTGCAAACACCGCTCCATAATGCACCCTGCCCGCCTCCAGGATGGGCGGCAGGGTGGCCGACGGATCGAAGGTGACCGATTGCGGGAAGTTGAAGCCTTTCGGGTCGCGCCAGGGGCCGCGCACCAGATAGTCGAGGATCAGCTGCGCCACATAGACGAGCATGAGGCTGGTCAGGATCTCGCTGACCCCGAAACGGGTCTTCAGGAAGGCCGGGATCAGGCCCCAGAGGGCGCCGCCGAGGATGCCGAGCAGCAGCATGAGCGGGAGCACCCAGAACCCGGCCTCGGTGCCGTGGGTCTTGAGCGCGAGCCAGCCCCCGAGAACCGCCCCGATCACGTACTGGCCTTCCGCGCCGATGTTCCAGAGATTGGCCCGGAAGCAATAGGCCAGGCCGATGGCGATGAGCGCGAGCGGCGTCGCCTTGACGAGAAGCTCCTGCAGCGCCCAAGGGTCGCTCAGGGGCTGGGCCACATAGACGTCGAAGGCCGCGATGGGCGAGCGGCCCATGAGCCAGATCACGATGCCTGCGATCAGGAACGACACGAGGAAGGCCGCAACCGGCGCGAGCGCCCTCATCACGGGCGAAACGTTGGTGCGGGGCGTCAGCTCAAACCGCATGGGCGTCCCCTCGAGCTTGCGCGACGCCCAGCATTTCGAGGCCGATGGCTTCCTTGGTCCATTCACGGGCCGGTTTCAGCGGGCTCAAAGTGCCCTGATGGATGACGGCCATCCGGTCCGCCACCTCGAGCAGCTCGTCGAGATCCTGGCTCACGACCACCACGGCGCTGCCCTCCCGCGAAAGATCCACAAGCGCCTGGCGGATCAGCCGCGCCGCGCCCGCATCGACCCCCCATGTAGGCTGATCGACGATGATCAGCCTCGGTTTGCGGATGATCTCGCGGCCGATCACGAATTTCTGCAGGTTGCCGCCGGAGAGCTTGCGCGCCTGGGGATCGCCCTCCGGCGTGCGCACGTCGAAGCTCTGAACGATGGAGCGGGCAAGCCGCTTGGCGGCGTTCACCAGAATGAAGCCCGAGCGGCTGACTTCCGCCGTCGCATGAGAAATGAGCGTATTCTCGCTCAGGCGATGGGTTGGCGCGGCCGCATGGCCCAGGCGCTCCTCCGGCACGAAGGCGGCACCGAGCCGGCGGCGGGCGTCGATCCCCATGGCACCGCAATCCCTGCCGGCGATCACGATGGCATCCGCCCTGTCCGCGAGGCGCTCGCCCGAAAGCGCCGCGAACAGCTCGCTCTGGCCATTGCCCGCGATGCCCGCAATGCCGACGACTTCGCCGGCGCGGGCCACGAGCTCGATGTCCTTGAGGGCCTGGCCATGGAGTCCTGCAGGCGGCATGGAGAGGTGCGCGACCTTGAGCATCTCCCCTTGGGGGTGGTGCGGCGCATCGGTGCGCACCCCGCCCACTTCGCTGCCGACCATGAGCGCCGCGATCTCCCGGGCGCTGCTCGCCCGCGGGTCGATGGTGGCCACCACGCGCCCTCCCCGCAGGATCGTGGCGCGGCGGCAGAGGCGGCGCACCTCCTCCAGCTTGTGCGAGATGTACAGGATCGAGCACCCCTCCTCCGACAACCGGTTCAGGGTGGTGAAGAGGTGCTCCGCTTCCTGGGGCGTCAGCACGGAGGTCGGCTCGTCGAGGATGAGGAGGCGGGGATTTTGAAGAAGGCAGCGGACGATCTCGATGCGCTGCCGCTCGCCCGCGGACAGGGTCCAGACGGCTCTGTCCGCATCGAGCGCCAGACCGTAGGTCTCGCTGATCTCGCTTAAGCGGCTGCGGACCATGGAGAGGTTCCAATCGCCGGAGAGCGCGACCGCGATGTTTTCGGCAACCGTCAGCTCGTCGAAGAGCGAGAAGTGCTGGAACACCATGCCGAGGCCAAGCGCCCGCGCCTCCACCGGCGAAGCGATGGCGACAGGCCGGCCTTCCCAGCGGATCTCGCCGGCGCTCGGCTCGATGACCCCATAGAGAATCTTGACCAGGGTCGACTTGCCGGCGCCGTTTTCGCCCAGCAGGGCATGGATCTCGCCGGGCTCGATGGCCAGATCGATGCCGTCATTGGCGAGAAGGTCGCCGTAGCGCTTGCTGATCCCTTTAAGCTCGACGAGGGGCGGACCCGATGATGATACGTCTGGCTTCACGCAAGCAACTCTGACTTAAAGGTTGAAGCAGGCAGGAAGAGGCCCATGGATGACGGCCCGCACGGAACTTGGCAAGTATGGAACTTGGCAAGGGCCACGCCGGTTCGCCTTTGTCTTGTGGAGCGATCATAGGGACGGGGCACAGCGGTCGGCAATGGCCCCTCCATGGTTTATTGTGAGTTCGTGGGCCGTTCCCTTGTGTGGTGCGAAGAGAAAACCGTGACCGAGAAAAACTATAGCATTGCCGTGGTCGGCGCCGGAGCCGTGGGGCTGAGCGCGGCGCTCGCATTCGCCCGCGATGGGTTCGAGACGGTTCTGGTCGGCGGCCTCGACACGCGCCGGGACGGACGCACGGTGGCCCTTCTCAACGGGTCCGTGCGCTTCCTTGAGGCGCTCGGCGCCTGGCCCGAGATCGCCAAGGAAGCCGCGCCGCTCGAGACCATGCGCATCATCGACGACACGGGCAGCCTGTTTCGCCCGCCGCCGGCCTCCTTCAGGGCGGGCGAAATCAGCCTCGATGCCTTCGGCTGGAACATCGAGAACGCGACCCTGGTCGAGAAGCTGGCCGATGCAGCCCGTGGATGCGAGAATCTCGACCTCGTGCCCGACTTTGCGACCGGTTTCGAAACGGACGAGACCGGAGGCACCCTGACGCTTGCCGACGGCAAGGCGATCAAGGCCAGCCTCGTCGTCGCTGCGGATGGGCGCAATTCCAAGCTGCGCCAGATCGCAGGCGTCGATGCCCAGACCTGGTCATACCCGCAATCCGCCGTTACGACGATCCTGGCCCATGACCGGGATCACCGGGAGACCTCGACCGAGTTCCACACCCGCCACGGTCCTTTCACCCTCGTGCCCCTGCCCGGCCGGCGCTCAAGCCTTGTCTGGGTGACGAGCAAGGCGGAAGCCGAGCGCCTGTCCGGGCTCGACGATAACGCCCTGGCTCTCGCCATCGAGCGGCAGGCCCAGTCGCATCTGGGCGCCATGCGCATCGACGGCCCGCGCGGGCTCGTGCCGATGACCGGCCTGTCGGTCAACCGCTACCAATCCCGGCATCTGGCGCTTGTGGGCGAGGCGGCCCACGTGTTCCCGCCTATCGGAGCCCAAGGGCTCAACTTGGGATTCCGGGACGTTGCCTCCTTGAGGGACGCGGTGGTGGATGCAAACGACAGCGGTCAGGGGCCGGGGTCGGACGAGAGCCTGAACCGCTACCAGCGCAGCCGCGATCTCGACGTTCGCCTGCGCACGGCAGCCGTGGACGGGCTCAACCGGACGCTTCTGACCGGCATGATCCCCACCGACTTCCTGCGCGGCGCCGGGCTCCTGGCCCTGAGCAACATCGGGCCGTTGCGCCGGATCGTCATGCGCGAGGGCGTTCTCCCGCGGGTGGGAGCGCCCAGGCTCATGCAGGGTGCGGCTCCGGTTTAAGGGATCGCTGTCCTTCTTGTCATTTCCGGCCGGAGATGGCGAAAGCCATTGC
>JALYFY010000257.1 GCA_030777385.1 Pseudomonadota bacterium
ATGTCGAAGTCGGACCCGTCCGATTATTCGCGCATCAACCTGACGGACGACGCCGACACCATCGCCCAGAAGGTGCGCAAGGCAAAGACCGACCCCGAGCCCCTGCCCTCCGAGGTGGACGGCCTGAAGGCCAGGCCTGAGGCGGAAAACCTTGTCGCCATCTATGCGGCGCTCATGGACATCACCCCGGACGAGGTGCTGCGCCAGCATGGCGGCGCGCAGTTCTCGGGCTTCAAGGCCTCCCTCGTGGACGTGGCGGTGACGAAGCTCTCGCCGGTCGCCGACGAGATGCGCCGCCTCATGGGCGATCCCGGCCACATCGATGCGGTGCTGGCCGACGGCTCCGCACGGGCCCGAGCGCTGGCCTCCGAGACCATGGATGCGGTCAAGGACATCGTGGGCTTCGTGCGGTCCCGCTAGAGCATCGAACGCAAAAGGCGTAAACGGTTTTGCGTGCAAAGATGCCGTTCTTAAAAGGACCCCCCGCTTGCCCTTCACCCAAAGGCAGGGCAGCATCGGGGCTCAAGCAGGAGAGCGTGCTGTGAGCGGCAAGCGCCGATCCTACGAATCGGGCCACCGTCCGAAATTCATGGTGGTGGTCGACAAAACCCCGGAATGCGCCCGGGCGGTTCATTTCGCCTCGCGGCGAACGGCCCGCACCGGCGCGAGCCTTGTGATGCTGGCTGTCGTGGACCCGCCCGACAACTTCGAATGGCTCGGCGTCGGCGAAGCCATGATCGAGGAGGCGAGCGAGGAGGCCCAAAAGCAGCTCGACGCCGCCGCCCGCGAGGCCCGCAGCGCTGCCGGCGTCGAACCCGAACAGATCATCCGGGTGGGTGACCGGTCGGACGAGATCATGAAGCTCATCCAGGAGGACCAGGACATCTCCTTCCTGGTGCTGGCCGCGGGCAGCGGCAAGGAGGGACCCGGTCCCCTGGTCTCGACCCTCGGCGGCCGCGCCGCAGCCTCCTTCCCGGTCCCTATCGTCATCGTCCCAGGCAGCCTGACGGACGAGGAGATCGACGCGCTGGCGGGGTGAGGCGCCGCATGCCTTCTTCCCTGTGCTTTCAGGCTGCCAGGCGCGGCCTGAGCCTGCTCTCAATGTAGCGATGTTCCTGGGTGAGACCGCCGAAGCCGTAGGCATCGGCAGGCACCTCGTGGACGAGCACGTAGCTTTCCGGGTGGAGCTCTCCGCCGAGAAGGCGGCTCATCAAGGCGAACACCTCGCCGAGATACTGGGCCTTCTCGTCCTTTGTGTTCGTGCCGTCGACGACCTTGATGTCGAGCCAGAAGCTCGCCTTTTTCTGTTGAGCAAGGGTTCTTCCGCCAACGATCCAATGCTCTGGAGCCGTATAGTCGATAGCCACAGCGGTGATCTCGGGGCGCTTGCGCAGAACCCGGGCGGTCACCTCGACAAGTGCCTCGGCAAGGCTCTCGGACAGTTCGGGCGAAGGAACGGCGGAGACTTTCAGATTGAGGATAGGCATGGATCTCTCCTTGGTGAGACACCAAGGCTATGCCAGACATCCGATTTGGAAAAATTGATTTACCTGGACGCTCTATTGAGTAATCCTCAACGAATGTCTCTTCGCAACATCGACATTGGTGTGCTGCGCTCATTCCTGCTGATTGCCGAAGGCCGGAGCTTTGCTCAAGCCTCCGCCCTCGTCGGACGTTCGCCTTCCGCCGTCACGCTTCAGATCCAGCGTCTTGAGCAGGATCTTGGCACTCAGCTCCTGCGCCGCAGCAACCGGGAGGTTGGGCTGACGCTCGCCGGTGAGCGGCTGCTCGGCTTTGCACGGCGCCTGGTTCAAACCAACGACGAGGCTGTGCTGGCTTTCCGGGCAGGCGGCGAAGCCAAGCCGCTGCGGTTCGGAGCCACGCAGGACTTGGCGGACGCCATCCTGCCCGACGTGCTGCGCCGGTTTTCGCTGGAGCGCCCCGAGGTGGAGCTGACCCTGCGGGTCGACCGTTCGACGAACCTGATCGAGGCAGTCAGAACCGGGGAAATCGATGCGGCCATAGCAGTGCGGCGCGACGATCCGCTGAACCGGGTCCTCCTGGCAGAGATGCCCATGGTCTGGATCGGCCAGGACGGCATGAACCTTCCCAGTGATCGCCCGGTGCCGCTGGTCTTGTTCGATGCACCCTGCTCGTTCCGGTCCGCTGCCATCGATGCCCTGGCGGCCGCAGGCCGCCCTTACAGGATGGCGCTGACGAGCCCGAGCCTGACGGGCCTCAGGTCGGCCGCTGCGGTTGGGCTGGGAATCACCGTGAGAACGGGGCTTCTTCTCGGGCCGGGGCTGGCGGATGTGGGAGCCGGCCTTGGCCTCCCGGTTCTGCCGGAGGCGGCCCTGTCCCTCTATGTCAATCCGGAGAGCGATCCCTCGCCTGCGCGGGAGGATTTCATCGCTCTCTGCCGGCAGGCGTTCCAGGCCGTACTGTGATGTTCAACACCCTTGGAATCTGCCCCGATCCGATCCACATTGAGGCTGGAACCTGTTAGAACAGTTCTAACACCCACGCTCGGCCGGCCTTGAACCGGCGCAGAGGACGAAAAGCGATGTTTATCCAGACTGAAGCGACCCCTAATCCTGCCACCTTGAAATTCCTCCCCGGCCGCGTGGTCATGCCGGAGGGCACGTTCGAGGCCAAGACCCCTGAGAGCGGCGAAGCTTCGCCCCTCGCCCAGCGGCTCTTTGCCGTGCCGGGCGTGACCGGTGTGTTCTTTGGCTACGACTTCGTCACCGTTACGAAGGCGGATGGGGAGTGGCAGCACCTGAAGCCTGCCATCCTGGGCGCGATCATGGAGCATTTCATGACCGGCGCGCCGCTCTTCGCCAACGGCTATGGTGCGACGGACGAGGACGGCGAGGAGTTCTTCGACGATGCGGACGCCGCGACCGTCGAGACCATCAAGGAGCTGCTCGAGACCCGCATCCGTCCGGCGGTGGCGGGCGACGGCGGCGACATCACCTTCCGCGGCTTCAAGGACGGCATCGTCTATCTGGTCATGAAGGGCGCCTGCTCGGGCTGCCCGTCCTCGACCGCGACCCTGAGGCACGGCATCCAGAACCTGCTGCGCCACTTCCTGCCGGATGTGCGCGAGGTGCAGGCGGTCTAAGCGGTCGACTGCTTCAAACGAAGAAATCCGACTATCGAAGCGCGGCCTTTTCGCCGCGCTTTTCTTTTGGAGATTTGTGTTGCCGACCCTGCCCGACGCCAGCACTCCTTGCTCCAAGGCGCCTATCTCATCATGGCTGCCCGCGCGTTTGGGCTCGATTGCGGGCCCATGTCCGGGTTCTCCCGCATGGGAGTGGACCGAGCCTTCTTTCCCGACGGCATGCTCAAGTCGAATTTTCCGATCAATCTCGGCTATGGCTCGGCTGACAAGCTCCACCTGCGTCAGCTGCGTTTCGCGTTCGAGGAGTTCTGCACGATTGCCTGAAGGCCCGCTCCTTCATCGGCCATGACCCGCTCGATCAGGCTGGTCATGGCCAGCCTGAATTCGGTGGGGTCGGAGCCGGCCTCGATGGCGAGCGCCGCCCGGTCGAAGGCGGCCGACAGAAGCGCCGTCATGGCTGCAAGCGAGAACGGCGGGCGTGACGAGCCGGCTGCTGCCTCCAGACCTTCGCGTAGGGTTCTCTCAGCGTGAACCCTGTCGAGGGCTGCGATCTCGCTATGCCCTAGGACAGCAGGACCGTCGATGAGGAGCAGGCGCGTGCGGCCTGGAACGGACATGGCGTCCAGATAGGCGATGCTTCCCTTGAGCAACGCCTCCCGCGGCGCAAGGTTAGGTGAGCCTGCCGCCTCGATCACCCCGGCAACGGCCTGAGCCTCCCGTTCCAGTACGGCCCGGAAGAGGTCCCGTTTGTCGGTGAAGTGGTGGTAGAGCGCGCCACGGGTCACCTTGGCAGCTATGGCGATCTCCGGCGTCGAGGTCTCGGCATAGCCCTTCTGCACGAACAGGGATCGGCCTGCTTGGAGAAGCGCCGTTCTCGTAGCTTCGGCACGCTCCGGGTTGGTTCGCCTTTGTTGCATACATACAGCCTGTATGTTAGTTCTCTAAAAACATGCAGACTGTATGCTATGCGGGAGAGGATGAACAGAGATGAAGATCACGAGCTATTATCCGGTGATCATGACGCGTGACGTCCCCGGTACGGCTGCCTTCTACGTCGCGCATTTCGGCTTCCGGCCGGCTTTCACCAGCGACTGGTATATCCATCTGCAGTTCAGCGGTGACGGATCCGTCAACCTGGCGGTTCTCGACAGCCGGCACGGCACGATTCCGCCCGAGGCCCGCCATCCTGCGTCCGGCCTGATCCTCAACTTCGAGGTCGAGGACCCCGATGCGGTCTACCGGGACGTTCAGGCGGCTGGGCTGCCTGTGCTCATTCCCTTGAGAGATGAACCGTTCGGGCAGCGGCACTTCATCACGGCCGATCCCAATGG
>JALYFY010000258.1 GCA_030777385.1 Pseudomonadota bacterium
TGGCCCTGTCCGTCATTCCGATCCTGGCCCTTGCCACCTACGAGATCTACGGCTCGCCGCAACTGTTGAGCCAGCCCGCCACCGCCCGGATGCCGCAGCAGGCAGGCACCCCCGACCTGATGGCAGCCGTGGCCCAGATCGAGACCCATCTGGCAAAGAACCCGCAGGATGGCCGCGGCTGGGAGGTCATCGCCTCGGTCTATCTGCGCATGGGGCGCGCTGAGGATGCCGCAAAGGCCTATGAGGCCGCCATCCGCTACCTCGGTCCGGAGGCGGACCGTGTTGCCAATTACGGCGAGGTTCTGGTGCTCGCCAAGGACGGCCTCGTCACGGCAGAGGCGCAGGCCGCCTTCGAGCAGGCCGTCAAGCTCGATGCGAACTCCCCCAAGGCTCGCTTCTATCTGGCCCGTGCCGCCGCCCAGGACGGGCAGGTGGAAAAGGCCAAGGAAGCCTATGCGAGCCTTCTTTCCGCCTCACCCGCCGATGCCCCGTGGTCGGAGGCGGTGAAGCAGGAACTGGCCGCTCTTGGCCCCCCTCAGCCGGCGGCCGGAGAGGCAAACGAGCCGCAGGTCGGTGCGGACGATATCGCCCGCATGGTTTCCGGCCTTGCCAATCGCCTGGAGGCCCAGGGCGGCACCGCCGACGAATGGGCGCGACTCATGCGCTCCTATGCGGTTCTGGGGCAGCGTGATAAAGCCGTTGCGGCAGCCCAGCGTGCCCGGCAGGCCCTGTCCCAGGACGATGCTGCATTGAAGACCATCGACACGATGGCGCAGGAACTCAAACTGACCGACGCCCAGCCATGACGAGAAAACAGCGCCGTTTGACCCTGATCGGTGTCGCAGGATGCGTCCTGGCGGTCGCGCTCGGGCTTGTGCTCTACGCCATGAACGACACCATCGTGTTCTTCAACTCTCCGGCCGACATCCAGGCCAAGGGCGTGCAGCCCGGCACGCGCATCCGGCTGGGTGGTCTCGTGAAGGAGGGCACCGTCCAGCGCGGCAGCGACCAGCAGATGACGTTCGAGGTCATGGACGCACAGGCGTCGATCCGGGTGAACTACAAGGGATTGCTGCCCGACCTGTTCCGCGAAGGGCAGGGGATCGTCGCCGAGGGCACGCTCGAGAGCCCAAGCGTGTTCCGCGCCGATACAGTCCTGGCCAAGCACGATGAGAACTACATGCCCCGCGAGGTGGCGGACACTTTGAAGAAGCAGGGCCACTGGCAGGGCGAGGCCGATGCTTCGCCCAAAACACAGTAACGAGACGCAGTAACAAGGGAGAACCCTCGTGTTGGTCGAGGCCGGACATTTCGCGCTTGCGCTTGCACTTGGGCTGTCCCTGATCCAGTTCGTGGTGCCGCTCTGGGGCGCGCGGGCCAACGATCCCGTCCTGATGGCGGTGGCGCCTACGAGCGCTCTTGCCGTGCTCGGCTGCATCGCATTCGCGTTCCTGGCCCTCACATTCGCCTACGTGACGTCCGACTTCTCCGTTCTGAACGTGGTGCAGAATTCGCATTCGGCAAAGCCGCTGATCTACAAGATCTCGGGCGTGTGGGGAAACCATGAGGGCTCCATGCTCCTGTGGGTGCTGATCCTCGCCCTCTTCGGAGCGGTGGTGGCCATCTCAAGGAACAGCATTCCCATGCGGCTGCAGGCAAACACGCTTGCGGTTCAAGGAGCGGTGACCATCGCGTTCCTGCTCTTCATCCTCACCACATCCAACCCCTTCACCCGCGTCGTCCCGATGCCGCCCGAAGGGCAGGACCTCAACCCTCTGCTGCAGGATCCCGGCCTCGCGATCCACCCGCCGCTTCTCTACATCGGCTATGTGGGCTTCTCGATCTCCTTCGCGTTCGCCTGTGCGGCCCTGATCGACGGACGCATCGATGCGGTCTGGGCCAGGATCGTGCGTCCATGGACCCTGGGCGCCTGGGCGTTCCTGACGCTCGGCATCGCCATGGGCTCCTACTGGGCTTATTACGAACTCGGCTGGGGCGGCTGGTGGTTCTGGGACCCGGTGGAGAACGCTTCCCTCATGCCGTGGCTCGCGGGCACGGCCTTGCTGCATTCCACGGTCGTCATGGAAAAGCGCGATGCGCTCAAAGTGTGGACGATCCTGCTTGCCATCCTCACCTTCTCCCTGTCGCTGCTCGGCACCTTCCTGGTCCGCTCCGGCGTGCTGACATCGGTGCATTCCTTCGCAGTCGATCCTGAACGCGGCACCTTCATTCTCGGCATCCTCATCCTGTTCATCGGCGGGTCGCTGGCGCTGTTTGCCTGGCGCGCGCCGCTGCTCAAGCAGGGCGGTCTCTTTGCGCCGGTCTCCCGCGAAGGCGCGCTCGTTCTCAACAACCTGTTCCTCGCCACCGCCTGTGCGACCGTCTTCATCGGCACGCTTTATCCGCTGGCGCTGGAGGTCATGACGGGCGAGAAGATTTCGGTGGGCGCGCCGTTCTTCAACTTCACCTTCCTGCCGCTGGTCGTGCCGCTCCTCCTGCTGCTGCCGCTCGGGCAAACGCTCGCCTGGAAGCGCGGCAACTTCCTCGGCACGGCCCAGCGCCTTTACGCGGTCTTTGGCCTCTCGCTCATCGCCACCGTCGCGCTGTTCGCCTTCGCTTATGGCGGGCCGGTGGCCGCGCCGCTCGGGGTGGGCCTCGGCGTCTATCTGATCTTCGGCTCCCTCAACGAGATCGTGACCCGTTCCTGGTCCAAGGGGAACTCCCTGACCGTTGCCGGGCGCAAGGCCCTTGGCCTGCCGCGCTCGGCCTGGGGCACGGCCATCGCCCATGCGGGCGTGGGGCTGACGGTGATCGGCATTGCGGCCACCGCCTGGGGCGTCGAAGGGCTCGGCACCCTGAGGACGGGCGAGCGCCTCAAGGCCGGGGCCTATGAGGCCCGGCTCGAGCGCGTCGTCCCCCGGGTCGAAGCGAATTACCGGGAGGATGCCGCCACCCTGACCATCTTCCGCAACGGGCAGGAACTCGGCACCGTCGAGAGCATGAAGCGTCTTTATGTGACCCGCGGCATGCCGACCACGGAAGCGGGCATCATGACCGTTGGCCTCGGCCAGATCTACGCGAGCCTCGGCGAGGTCCAGCCGGACGGCACAGTGGGCGTGATGCTCTACCACAAGCCCCTGGTTCTGCTGATCTGGATCGGGGCCCTGGTGATGGCGGCGGGCGGCTGCCTCTCGCTGACGGACCGGCGCCTGCGCATCGGCGCTCCGGTTCGCGCGAAGATCGTGCCGGCCGCACCGGTGCCGGCGGAGTAGGCCATGCGCTTCGTTCTCGCTCTCTTCACGGCTCTTCTTCTCGGCGCCCCGGCCTTCGCCGTTCAGCCCGACGAGGTGCTGAAGGATCCTGCTCTGGAGAAGCGCGCACGAGAGATCTCCACGGGCCTGCGCTGCCTGGTCTGCCAGAACCAATCCATCGACGATTCCGATGCGCAACTCGCCAAGGACCTGCGCCTGCTCGTCCGTGAGCGTCTGGTCGCCGGAGACACGGATCAGGAGGTGGAGAGCTTTCTGGTTCAGCGCTATGGCGAGTTCGTCCTCTTGAAGCCCACCTTCGGCGCCCACACCCTGCTGCTGTGGCTGACACCGGCTCTGGTCCTGATCCTCGGCGGCATCGGCGCCTACGCGGCACTGAGAACGCGCCCGCAAGCCCCCGCCACAGCCCTCGACGACGAGGAGCGC
>JALYFY010000259.1 GCA_030777385.1 Pseudomonadota bacterium
TCCGCTCCGGCCGCTCGCGCTTCATGCTCCAGGCTCTGCCGGAAAGCGACTTCCCGGATCTCGCCGCAGGCGACCTGCCGCACCGCTTCACCCTGCCCGCGGCCGACCTCAAGCGCCTGATCGAGAAGACCCAGTTCGCGATCTCGACGGAGGAGACGCGCTACTACCTCAACGGTATTTATCTCCACACCGTGGATGCGGGCGGCTCCGTCGTCATGCGCGCCGTCGCCACCGACGGCCACCGTCTCGCCCGGGTCGAGATCCCGGCCCCGACGGGATCGGAGGGCATGCCCGGCGTGATCGTTCCCCGAAAGGCCGTGGCCGAGATCGTCAAGCTCGTCGAGGACGGCTCGGAAAGCATCACCATCGAGCTGTCCTCCGCCAAGGTGCGGATGACCTTCGACGGGGTAGTGCTGACCTCCAAGCTCATCGACGGCACCTTCCCCGACTACCAGCGGGTCATTCCGGCCGGGAACGACAAGGTTCTGGTGGTCGAGCGGGCCGACTTCTCCAAGGCCGTGGACCGCGTCTCCACCATTTCGTCGGAGCGCGGACGCGCGGTGAAGCTTGCCTTGGGCGAGGGACGCCTGACACTCACCGTGAACAACCCGGACTCGGGCAGCGCCACGGAGGAGATCGAGGTCGACTACGATGCATCCCCCATCGATATCGGGTTCAACGCCCGCTACCTCCTCGACATCACGGCCCAGCTCGACGGGGACACCGCCCTGTTCAAGCTCGCCGATCCCGGCTCCCCCACCATCGTCCAGGACCGCGAAGGCGCCTCCGCCCTCTACGTCCTAATGCCGATGCGGGTGTAAGTCTCCCTGAGATCATCCCGGGGCTGCGCAGCCCCGGGATAGACGGCAAATGGACCGCTCCGATCCGGTTGTCGCGTCGGCTATTCTTGGCTACATGAGTGGACTTCTCGTGAGTGTCGTTCATGTCTTCAGGCAAGCTTCACGGTGACAAGAAGGTTGCGGTTGTCATTCCGTGCTTTCGGGTCCGGAAGCATATCGCATCAGTTATCGGCGAAATCGGACCAGAGGTGGATTCCATCTACGTGGTTGATGACCGCTGCCCTGAAGAGACGGGTCGCTACGTAAGCGAGACCATCGACGACCCGCGGATCAAGGTCATCTTCAACGAGGTCAACCTTGGGGTTGGCGGGGCGACACTGGCCGGCCTGGTTCAAGCCGCGGCAGACGATGCGGACGTGATCGTGAAGATCGACGGCGACGGCCAAATGGATCCGCGCCTCATCCCTGCATTTACCGCCGTCATCCTGTCCTCCGAGGCCGACTTCGCAAAAGGGAACAGGTTTTTCGAGCCCGAAGGCGTGATGACCATGCCGCGGGCGCGCCTGATCGGCAACGCCGGCCTCTCCTTCATGGCAAAATTCTCGACCGGCTATTGGCACAGCTTCGATCCAACGAATGGCTTCTTTGCCATTCACGCAAGTCTCATGGGCCTCCTGCCCGTTGAGAAGATCAGCAAACGCTATTTTTTCGAATCGGACCTGCTGTTTCGGCTGGGCGTGATCGAGGCCAGGGTCGTGGATATTCCCATGCACGCCCATTATGCCGATGAGCAAAGCAGCATGCAGCCGCACAAGGAAATCTGGCGGTTTGCAAAAGGGCACCTGAAAAACCTCTTCAAGCGCATCTTCTACAGGTACTTCCTGCGGGACTTCAGCGTCGCCTCCATCGAGCTTCTGCTCGGCTTGGCCTTGTTGGCCTTCGGAACGATCTTCGGGCTGCTGAACTGGCAGGCTGAGTCTTATGCAAGCGCCGGAACCGTGATGCTGGCAGCCATGCCGATCATCATCGGCACGCAGCTTCTATTGGCCTTTCTCAATTACGACATTCAGTCCGCACCGGGCACGGCCCTTCATCCACGGCTTGAAAGATCCAAGCGGCCCGGCAAGGCCTTGCGCCATCGCGAGAGCGCGCCATGAGCATGAACGTCAATGCCTATGCTCTGGCCCTCTTTTCGGTGATCGTCATCGCAATCGGACAAACAATTTTCAAGTACTCCGCCTTACGCTTCGATTTCATACCAGGCGAGCCCATCGCCGAGTTGATCCGCCGCAACTTCACGCCGCTCGCAGCGGTGGCAGGCGCGCTCTTTCTCTACATGATATCGACAGTAGCATGGATCACGGCCTTGAGGACGATACCGCTGTCCGTGGCCTTCATGTTCAACGCCCTTGCCTTTGCGTTCATTCCAATCGTCAGCACGCTCTTCTTCGGAGAGCAGCTGCCGCGCTTCCTCATTCCAGGACTGCTCTCGATTGCGCTTGGAATTTATCTCATCACGCTCAAATAGATTTGACCAATGAAAGCACGATCGTTTGAGCAGAACGGCATCACTGTGCAATCGCAATCCTGGAAAAGGAAGCTTGCACATTCCGCTGAAAGGATCCTGAGCGGGATGTCGATGGGTCGCGTTCATTCCCCTCGCTTCCTGCCCCTGCTTTATCTAGTGATCTGCATCCCCACTGTTTTATTTCTCATCTTTTTTCGGCAGCCGCTTGGCAGCCCAGATGAGCTGTCACACGTTGCACGAGCCTATCAGATTTCGAAGGGAGTTCTGCTGACTGAGGAAGCTGTGCCGGGGCTTCACCCCAAAGGCATGGTTGATCAAGGCTTGCTTGACCTGGGGAGTCAGGTGAGCAGGAGGCGCTTCGAGAGCTTGAATACGGCTCTCCCCATCTTTCAAAGCTACGGCTGGATGGGCGCAGAGAAGCTCAGGCGATTCAACTCCTCCGTCTACTTTCCCGCAGCTTTCATCCCTCAGGCAATCGGCCTCAAGGTTGCACAGAAACTGAATCTAAAGTTGGTTCAATCTCTTCAGCTTGCAAGCATCCTGAATGCCGCCGTCTGCCTTCTGATCGTCGCCTTAGCAATCCATCTTGCGGTGGAGGGAAGATCCATCATCGCCTTCATTGGCGCGCTGCCGATGAGCCTCCATCAGCTTGCCTCACCGTCCCCGGACGGAATTCTCATTGCTGGATCCTTACTGATGGCTTCCATTACGGTCACAGCGATCGTGCAGGCAAAGGTAAGTCGTTCGACGCTGCTCGGGGTTGTTATTCTAGGGGCGCTCACAGCGGCCACAAAGCTGCCCTACTTGGGGATAGCTCTGGCTGCCCTAGGAGCGCTCTGGTGGATAGAACCGCGATCCAGCAGGAAAAATCTAGGATACGTCTTCGCTTTCATAGGGCTCGTCAGCATTCCCGTTCTCTGGGCAAAGATCAGCAATGCCAGCACAGTCAGGCACAGCCTGCTCACCCAAGTCGATCCTAGTGCCCAACTCGCCTTCCTTCTGTCCCACCCGCTTGAGATCCCTGTTATCGCTTTTTCAACGCTCTACACTCTTTGGCGATCCTACTTAGCTCAAGTGGTCGGAATTCTGGGCTGGCTTGACGCTCCTCTTCCCCCTATTGCCTATGGCATCCTAGGCTTGGGGTTTGCTGCGATCTTGGCCATGGATGGAGTTCCCGTAAAGCCGCTCTTGCGCTGGATCTTCCTTGCAGGATCCGCAGTGTCGGTCGCGCTGATTTTTTTAGGTCTGTATCTTGTGTGGACTCCCTTGTTCTCGCTCGGTCCCATCGAAGGGGTTCAGGGGCGCTACTTCCTGCCGATCCTGCCGTTTCTTATGTTTCTGATACCGAAGCTCAAAAGTTTCGACTCGAATAATCTCAAGCTGTTGATCTTCATGATCTGCGGGCTTGTCGGCGGCTTCTCGACGATGACAGCCATCATCAACCGCTACTATTCATAGATCTATTCATCAGCTTAAGTCTTGAGCTGCAGTCAGCGGCAGGGATCCACCTTACTCTTGATCTTTCAGGCCCTCTCCTGAAAGAAGGGTGCGCATGTCCTCCAGTCCCGCCGCTGCATCCCGAATCGCCCGTCTGATCCTTCAGGATTTCCGCACCTATGCGAGCTTGGACCTGTCGGTCTCGCGCCCGCTCGTGGCGCTGGTGGGGGAGAATGGGGCCGGCAAGACCAATGTGCTGGAGGCGATCTCCCTCTTCATGCCCGGCCGCGGCCTGCGGCGGGCCGAGCTCGGCGAGATGGCCCGGAAGGAGGGGCCCGGCTCCTTTGCCATCTCGGTCACGCTTGATGCCCCTTACGGGGAGCACCGCCTCGGCACCGGACTGGAGCCCCAGGGAGAGGGTGCCAGATCCTCGCGCATCTGCCGCATCGATGGGGCGTCCGCCTCCTCGCCCACGGCCTTTGCCGAATACCTGCGCATCGTCTGGCTCACCCCCGATCTCGATGCGCTGTTTCGCGGCCCTGCGGGCGACCGGCGCCGGTTTCTCGACCGGCTGGTGCTCGCCGTCGATGCGGAGCATGGCACCCGAGCAAACGCCCTGGAGCGCGCCTTGCGCTCGCGCAACCGGGTGCTGGAGGAAAACCCCGACGACCGCCTGTGGCTCGATGCGCTTGAGCGCGAGGTGGCGGAACTGGCGATCGCGGTGGCTGCCGCCCGCCGTGAGACGGTTGAGCGCCTGAGCCAGCTCATCCTTGAAACCCGTGAGGAGAAATCACCCTTCCCTTTCGCCACGATGGGCCTCGAAGGCGATCTCGACACGTTGGTGACAACCTTGCCCGCCGTCGATGCCGAGGACCGTTACCGGGCAATTTTACGCGAGTATCGTTCCCGTGACCGGGCAGCCGGACGCACCCTCATCGGCCCGCAGGCCTCCGATCTGCTGGTCCGTCACGGCCCCAAGGACATCCCGGCCAACACCGCCTCCACGGGCGAGCAGAAGGCCCTGCTCATCGGCCTCGTTCTGGCCCATGCGCGGCTTGTGGCCAGCATGAGCGGCATCGCCCCTTTCGTGCTCCTGGACGAAGTCGCCGCCCATCTCGATCCAAGGCGCCGGGCAGGCCTGTTCGCCGCCTTGGAGAGCCTCGGCGGTCAGGTGTGGATGACGGGCGCTGATCCAAGCCTGTTTGCCGAGCTGCAGGGCCGGGCCGATATCCTGCAGGTTTCTCCTGGCGTGATCGAACCCATCAATATTGCTTGATGGTCTTTACAGCTGTCACGCTCTAGGGTGGCCTGCAACAGCGTTTCTCATCATCCGTCAGAGCCATGGATCTCACAGGCCTTCTTGTCTTCGCCACCGCCCTTTTCATCGCCGCAGCCTCGCCGGGCCCGGGCATTGCCGCCATCGTGGCGCGGGTGCTGGGGCGGGGACCGCAGGGAGCGGTGGCGTTCAGCATCGGGGTGGCGCTTGGAGACGTAGTCTGGCTGACCTTCGCGATCCTGGGCCTTGCCGCCATCGCACAGGCCTTTCACGGGGTCTTCCTCGCGATCAAATATGCGGGCGCCGCTTATCTTCTGTACATCGCCTACAAGCTCTGGACCGCGCCTATCGAAGCCCTCGACACCAAGGCCGAGACGGCGGCGGAGAGGCCATCCCGGCTTCTCCTGGGCGGACTTGCCCTCACCTTGGGCAACCCGAAGCCCATCGTGTTCTATCTCGCGCTCCTGCCCACGCTCCTCGACCTCACGCAGGTGACGATCCTCGGCTATGCGGAGCTGGTAGCCGCAACCTTCGCCGTTCTGGCCGTGGTTTTCGCGATCTATATCGGCTTGGCCGCCCGGGCCCGTCGGCTCTTCACCAGCCCCAAGGCCCTGCGCATCCTCAACAAGAGCACGGGTGCGGTCATGGCCGGTGCCGCAGCGGCAATCGCGGCCCGCTGAGGGCAACACAGGATGGAAGGCCGAGGGATTGGCCGCCAAAGAGCCTGATTCGGCAGTTTTTCGTGGATTTTCAGCCCCTTTTCACGCGCGCGTATGCGCGTGGGGGTGAAATTTCAACCATTCATCACTAAATAACTGATCTGACGAATCAAAACCCTGGCGCGCCTTAACCTTTCCGCCGCGCCTTGAAGGATCCCAAATGGCCGAACCTGCTATCAACGTGAATGCCGATGCCTATGGGGCGGAATCGATCAAGGTGCTCAAGGGCCTTGATGCGGTGCGCAAGCGGCCCGGCATGTATATCGGCGATACCGACGACGGCTCGGGCCTGCACCACATGGTCTACGAGGTGGTGGACAACGCCATCGACGAGGCGCTCGCCGGCCATGCCACCGAGGTCACCGTCACGCTCAATGCGGACGGCTCGGTGACGGTCACCGACAACGGTCGCGGCATCCCCACCGATATTCACCAGGGCGAAGGCATTTCGGCGGCCGAGGTCATCATGACCCAGCTGCATGCGGGCGGTAAGTTCGACCAGAACTCCTACAAGGTCTCCGGCGGCCTGCACGGGGTCGGCGTCTCCGTGGTGAATGCGCTCTCGAGCTGGCTCAAGCTGCGCATCTACCGCAACGGCAAGGCGCACGAGATCGAGTTCCGTCACGGCAATTCGGTTGCGCCTCTGGCTGTTGTCGGCGATGCCGAGGGCAAGCGAGGCACGGAAGTGACCTTCCTGGCCTCCACGGAAACCTTCACCATGGTGGAGTACGATTACGCTACCTTGGAGCATCGCCTGCGCGAGCTCGCGTTCCTGAACTCGGGCGTGCGCATCATCCTCACCGACAAGCGCCATGCGGAGCACAAGCGCGAGGAGCTGATGTACGAGGGCGGCGTCGAAGCCTTCGTGCGCTATCTCGACCGGGCCAAGTCCCCGCTGATCCAGCAGCCGATCCTCATCCGCGCGGAGAAGGACAATATCGGCGTCGAGGTGGCCCTGTGGTGGAACGACTCGTACCACGAGAACGTGCTCTGCTTCACCAACAACATCCCGCAGCGGGATGGCGGCACGCACCTTGCAGGCTTCCGCGCGGCCCTGACCCGTCAGGTCAACGGCTATGCGGAATCCTCCGGCCTCACGAAGAAGGAAAAGGTTTCGCTCACCGGCGACGATTGCCGCGAGGGCCTGACCGCCGTCGTCTCCGTGAAGGTGCCGGATCCGAAGTTCTCGTCGCAGACCAAGGACAAGCTCGTCTCCTCCGAGGTGCGCCCCGTGGTCGAGAACGTGCTCAACGAGGCTCTCAACAACTGGCTGGAAGAGCATCCGCAGGAAGCCCGCACCCTCGTGGGCAAGGTGGTGGAAGCCGCCGCCGCCCGCGAGGCTGCGCGCAAGGCCCGCGAGCTCACCCGCCGCAAAGGCGCGCTCGACATTGCCTCGCTCCCCGGCAAGCTTGCCGACTGCCAGGAGCGCGACCCGTCGAAGTGCGAAATCCTGCTGGTCGAGGGCGACTCGGCCGGCGGCTCCGCCAAGCAG
>JALYFY010000260.1 GCA_030777385.1 Pseudomonadota bacterium
CCGGTGTGCCGCTCACCCACCCCGAGCCACACTGGTCGGCACAACTCGCCCGTGAAGCCGGGGTCGAGATCATCGGCGACATCGAGCTGTTCTGCCGGGAGCGGGCGAAGATCGCCCCGGGCGCACCTTTCGTTGCGATCACCGGCACCAACGGCAAGTCCACCACCACGGCGCTCATCGCGCATATCCTGCGCGAGGCCGGCCGCGACGTGCAGATGGGCGGCAATATCGGCACCGCCATCCTGTCGCTGGAGCCGCCGTCCGACAACCGCATCCACGTAATCGAGTGCTCCTCGTTCCAGATCGATCTTGCGCCGTCGCTTAGCCCCACCATCGGCGTCCACCTCAACCTATCGCCCGATCACATCGATCGGCATGGGACGATGGAGAATTACGCTGCGATCAAGGAGCGCTTGGTCGCGAAGGCTGGCCTTGCTGTCATCGGCGTAGATGATCCAATGAGCCGTGCGATTGCAGATGCCTGCGAAGCTAAGGGCGTAAACGTCGCCCGGATTTCGGTCGAGCCGATTGGTGTGAGGGGCGTTTTCGCCGACGGAGAAACCCTTGTTGGCGTCACAGGGTCTGATGCTGCTCCAGTGGCGAACCTATCGGGCATCGGCTCGCTGCGTGGAGCTCATAATGCGCAGAACGCTGCTGCGGCTGTTGCAATCGCCCTGGCTTTGAACGTCTCCCTTGAGCATACTCGTTCCGGCCTTAATTCCTTCCCAGGCCTGCCGCACCGAATGGAAGAGGTCGGCCGTATCGGATCCGTTCTGTTCATCAACGACTCCAAGGCCACCAACGCGGATTCCACCGAGAAGGCCCTGAAGTCGTTCGACAACATTCTCTGGATCCTCGGCGGCAAGGCGAAGGAGGGCGGCATCGAGCCGCTGAAGGAATACTTCCCGAAGATCCGCAAAGCCTATCTCATCGGTGCAGCCTCGGACGATTTTGCCAGGACGCTGGGCAGCGACGTGCCGCACGTTCATTGCGGCACCCTCGACAAGGCGGTGAACCAGGCAGCATCCGATGCTGCTGAAATGCACGACGCATCCGTCGTGCTGCTGTCGCCGGCCTGCGCGTCCTACGATCAGTTTCCGAATTACGAAGTGCGCGGAAACCATTTCCGCGATTTGGTCCGGGGCTTACCCGGCATTGAAGCCAAGGGGGCTTGAAGATGGTGTCGCGCGCGGAACGCTCGGCTTTCGGCGATTGGTGGTGGACGGTCGATCGACTGTTGATCGCAGGCCTCGCCATTCTCATGCTGTCGGGCCTCGTCTTTCTCATGGCAGGCGGCCCGCCGGTCGCGGAGCGCCTCGGCCTCTCCACGTTCCACTTCGTGAACCGACAGGTGCTCTTTCTGGTGCCTGCCCTGTGCATCATGATCCCGGTCTCGTTCCTGTCGCTACGCCATATCCGGCGATTGGCGCTGCTGGTCTACGGGGTCGGCATGGCGCTGGTCCTTCTGGCTTTCCAGTACGGCCCTGAGATCAAGGGTGCGCACCGCTGGATCGTGATCGGACCGCTCGGCATTCAGCCGTCCGAGTTCGTCAAGCCCGCCTTCGTGGTGCTGGCGGCCTGGGCGTTTTCGGAGCGCGCGCGGCGCAAAGACATGCCGGGCGCCTGGCTGGCGTTTCTGATCCTGCCTGCCACCATCATCCCGCTCATCCTCCAGCCGGATTTCGGCCAGACCATGCTGGTCACCATCGTGTGGTGCGGCCTGTTCTTCGTCGCGGGCCTGCACTGGTTCTGGGTGATGGGTCTGGGCGGCGCGGGTCTTGCGGGCATCGTTGCGGCCTATGAGTTCCTGCCGCACGTGCGCGCCCGCATCGAGCGCTTCCTGGACAAGGATTCGGGCGACAGCTTCCAGGTGGACACCGCCATGGAATCCTTCTCCCGCGGCGGCTGGCTCGGGCGCGGCCCGGGCGAGGGCACGGTCAAGCGCATCCTGCCCGATGCGCATACGGACTTCATCTTCGCCGTTACGGCGGAGGAGTTCGGCATCGTGGTGTGCCTCCTCCTTCTGACGCTCTTCGCGTTCATCGTCCTGCGCGGCCTCACCTTGGCCCGCCGCAGCGAGGACACCTTCTGCCGGCTGGCTGCCACGGGGCTTATCTTCATGTTCGGCCTGCAGGCCTGCATCAACATGATGGTGAACGTGCACCTCATGCCCGCCAAGGGCATGACGCTGCCCTTCATTTCCTACGGCGGCTCCTCGCTGCTGTCGCTCGCGCTCGGCATGGGCTTCCTCATCGCGCTCACCCGCCGCCGTCCGCGCGCGGAGATGATGGACAACTTCAATCAGGACTGGCCGCGCGGATGACCGCTCCCCTCATCCTCCTGACCGCCGGCGGCACCGGCGGTCATCTCTTTCCGGCCGAGGCTCTCGCCAATGCCCTGAAAGCCTCGGGCGCAAAGGTGGTGCTTGCCACCGACAAGCGCGCCAACGCTTTTGCGGGCTCCTTCCCGGCGGACGAAATCGTCGAAATTCCATCCGCCACGCCCTCCGGCCGCTCCATCCCGCAGATGGCGAAGGCCGCACTGATGCTGGGGCAGGGGACACTGAGAGCGGCCACTGCCATACGCCGCCTGAAGCCCGCCGTCGTTGTGGGCTTTGGCGGCTATCCCACCGTGCCCCCGGTGATCGCCGCCTCGCTCCTCAAGGTGCCGACGGTGATTCACGAGGCGAACGGCGTGATGGGGCGGGCGAATCGCCTGCTCGCCCGCCGCGCCAGCGTCATCGCGACGGGGTTTGCCGGCATCAAGGGCATTCCGGCGAATGTGCCGGGCAAGATCGTCCACACCGGCAATCCGATTCGTCCCGCGGTGCTCGAAGCCGCCAAGCAGCCCTATGCAGGCCTCGAACAGGACGGAAAGCTCCGTCTTCTCGTGGTCGGCGGCAGCCAGGGTGCGCGGGTGATGAGCGACGTGGTGCCTCCCGCCATCGAACTCCTGCCACCGGAGCTGCGCTCCCGCATCGTGGTGTGCCAGCAGGCCCGCGGCGAGGATCTGGAGCGGGTGCGCGACCATTACGGGCGCCTGGGCGTGGCGTTCGAGGCCGAGCCCTTCTTCAAGGACCTGCCGCACCGGCTGGCCCAAGCTCATCTGGTTGTTTCCCG
>JALYFY010000261.1 GCA_030777385.1 Pseudomonadota bacterium
CTCAGGCCATGAAGCGCCGAATAAAGCCGGACCTCTTGTGAACACGATCTCCTCTGGAACGACTGCGCTCGGCATGCGCACATGGCGCCTCACCTTGTCCCCGGATCGGCTCGGGAGCGTGATTGCCGCTCTCATCGGCATCGCGCTTTTTGCCGCTCCCTTCGCAACCTATCGCGCGAACCGCATCGTCGCGGGCGAAGGACGGATGCTGATCGAGGCGCTGCCCTCGGCAGGCGCGTTGGGGGTCATGATCGTGATGATCGGCGTAGCCCTGTGCGCTGTGCTGATCCGCGCGCCCATCGTCCGGCTCGCAGGTGCTGCGGTGGGGCTTGCGGTCGTCTTCCCTGCGGTCGGATGGTCCGCCGGTTTCCTGACGCCTGCCGGCAACACCTTCGCGCGGGTCTCGCCTGCCCTGGGCTTCTGGCTTTTGGCCCTGGCCTTCGCGCTGCTTGTCGCCGATGCGCTCACCCGCCTGCGGCTGGGGCCCCTTGCCCGGCTTGCGGCACTCACCCTTGCGGCAGGGGCGATTGCAGGGCTGCTGCTGTCGGGCGCCTGGAACGATCTCTCCCTCCTCAAGGAATACGCGAACCGGGCGGACAGCTTCTGGCGCGAGGCGCGGCAGCATCTGTGGCTTGCTCTCGGGTCCATGGCGGCGGCGTGCCTTGTCGGTCTGCCGCTCGGCATCCTGGCCTATCGCTTTCGCCCCTTGAGAGCGGCCATCCTTCAGGTGCTCAACATCGTCCAGACCGTTCCGAGCATCGCGCTGTTCGGCATCCTGATCGCGCCGCTGGGATATTTGGCCGCCCATGTGCCTCTGGCGGCGGCCTTGGGGATTCGCGGCATCGGGGCGGCTCCCGCCTTCATCGCGCTTTTCCTCTATTCCCTGCTGCCGGTGGTCGCCAACACGCTCGCCGGATTGAACCAGGTTTCCGCCCCGGTGATCGATGCGGCGCGCGGCATGGGATTGTCCCGCCGTCAGCGCCTGCTCGAGGTCGAGCTGCCTCTGGCGCTTCCCGTCATTCTCGCCGGCGTGCGGATCGTGCTCGTCCAGAATCTGGGGCTTGCCACTGTTGCCGCATTGATCGGAGGCGGGGGCTTCGGCACCTTCGTGTTCCAGGGCATCGGCCAGACGGCCATCGACCTGGTGCTTCTAGGCGCCATTCCGACGGTCGCACTCTCCTTTGCCGCCGCCGTCATTCTCGATGCAGTCATCGATCTCGCGAAAGGGCCGTCCCATGATCGAGATTGAGCACCTCACCAAGCGCTATGGGGCGACTGTTGTGGTGGACGACGTGTCGCTCCGGGTGGAGGAGGGCACGATTGCCGTGGTCGTCGGCACGTCGGGTGCCGGCAAGTCGACCCTGCTGCGCATGATCAACCGGCTCGTCGAGCCGAGCGCGGGCCGCGTGCTGATCGACGGCCAGGACACGATGACGATTCCGGAGGACGCGCTTCGCCACCGGATCGGCTATGTGATCCAGGGCTACGGGCTGTTTCCCCATCGCACGATTGCCGAGAACATCGCCACCGTGCCGCGCCTGCTCGGCTGGGAGAAGCGCAGGATCGCAGCGCGCGTCGAGGAGCTCCTCGATCTGTTCGGGCTCGACCCGGGCGAGTTTGCGAAGAAGTTTCCGCACCAGCTTTCCGGCGGCGAGCAGCAGCGGGTGGGGGTGGCGCGGGCGCTGGCGGCGCGGCCTGCGCTTCTCCTGATGGACGAGCCCTTCGGCGCCCTCGATCCGGTCATCCGCGGCAAGGCTCAGGACGAGCTTCTCTCCATCCAGCGCCGCCTCGGGGCCACGATCGTTCTCGTGACGCACGACATGAACGAGGCCTTTCATCTCGGCGACCGGATCGCCGTGATGGATGGGGGGCGGCTCCTGCAATACGCAACGCCTGCGGGGCTGCTGACACGCCCCGCGGAGAGCTTCGTCGAGCAGCTTGTCGGTACAGTGGAGCGGCCGTTCCGCCTTCTCTCCCTCATGAAGGTGCAGGAGGCCGTCGAGCCCGGACATGCGGAAGGCGAGCCTTTGAGCCTCTCGGCGACCCTGCGCGATGCTCTCTCGCGGCTGATCTGGCTGGGACGGGAGGCGCTGCCCGTAGCGGATGCGTCGGGCGCCCTTGTGGGACGCATCAGCGTGAGCCGCATCCTGGCGCACGGGCGGGCCTCCGCATGAGCCTGCGTTCAAACGCTTTGCGCATCGCGGCGCTGCTCCTGCTTGCCCTGTTCATCACGGCGCCGCAGCTCTTTGCCTTCGCGTTCGAGCCCCTGACCGCGAACAACGCGCCGGCGATCTACAATCAGGGCAGCCTGCTCTCCCTGACCCTGTCGCATCTGCGCATCGTGTTCCTCGCCACGCTCGCCAGCACGGTTCTTGCGCTTGCGCTCGGGGTCTTCGTCACCCGGCCTTCGGGTCACGAGTTCCTGCCCCTGTCGCGCAGCCTCGTGAATATCGGCCAGACATTCCCGCCCATCGCGGTGCTCGCCATCACGGTGCCGCTTGTGGGTTTCGGGGAAAAGCCCACCTTCATCGCGCTCTTCCTCTACGGCCTGCTGCCGATCTTCGAGAACACGCTCACCGGGCTGACAGGCGTGTCGCCCCAGACCCTGGACGCCGCCAAGGGCATGGGCATGAGCCCGCGCCAGCGCCTGTTCCAGGTGGAGCTGCCGCTAGCGCTCCCGGTGATCCTTGCCGGAATCCGCCTGTCAGTGATCATCAGTTTAGGGACCGCCACCATCGGCTCGACGGTGGCGGCCAAGGGCCTGGGCGAGGTCATCATCGCCGGATTGCAGTCCAACAATGTTGCGTTCATCCTGCAGGGCGGATTGGTGGTTGCGCTGCTGGCGGTTCTGATTCACGACGGGCTCGGAATCGCCGAGCGGATGGCCGCCAGACGCTTAGGCCAGCCGGTGGACGAGGCCCGATGACGCTGCTCGAACGATTGAAGATTGAAACCAGGCCTGCCCACGACCGGATCGAGAAAGCCATCGACCTCCACCGCCGGATCGCGTCGCGGGATGCCTACAGGGATCTGCTGATTCGCTTCTACGGCTTCCACAGGGCGTGGGAGAGCAGTGCCGCTTCCCTGGCTCCCGATCAGGCCTTTTTTCAAAGCCGCTGCAAGGCGGGTTTGCTGGCGCAGGACCTGAGCGCTTTAGGACTAGATGCCAGCGAGATCATCCAATTGCCGCAATGCCATCCCCTCATGCCGCTGCCTGCGCCGGAGGCGGTGCTGGGGAGCATGTATGTGGTTGAAGGCTCGACGCTCGGCGGCACCATCATCGCGAAAGAGGTGGAGCGAAAATTGGGGTTCGGCCCGGAGACGGGGTGCGCCTATTTTCGCAGTTACGGGCGTGATACGGCTGCCATGTGGAAGTCGTTCGGCAGGGTGCTCCTGGCAGCATCCTCGCCGGAAACCGACGATCTGATCGTCGCGTCCGCACAAAACACCTTCACCGTGATGCATGACTGGCTGTGCGAGACCTCATGAACGTCCAATTGCCGCAAGACCTCGATCTGACCGCCTGCGAGCGGGAGCCGATCCATATTCCGGGCAGCATCCAGCCGCATGGGGTTCTCCTGGCTGTCCGTCTCTCCGACGGGGCGGTCGCCTATGCCAGCGCCAACGCGGCCGAGATCTTCGGCCTCGGTGAGGTCTCCCCCCTCGGGCAGCCGTTCCGCGAGGCGTTTCCGGCCCTGGCGGCGGAGTTCGAGGCGCAACTGGCAAGCTCTCCGTCTGCTGCAAGCGCCGGCTATGTTCGCACGGTCGCGGTGGAGACCCCGCGGGGCGCGGCTTCCTTCGACGCCGCCATCGCCCGCTCGGGCGACCATGCCATCCTCGAATTGGAGGAGGTGCCGCTTGATGCGGTCTCGAGCCTCGATGCGCTTTATCCCACCCTGCGCCGGTTCGTGGAGCAGTTGCAGAGCGCGTCCACCGTGGATGTGCTGTGCGGGCTGGCGGCGCAGGACATCCGCCGCATGACGGACTTCGACCGGGTGCTGATCTACCGCTTCGACGAGGGGTGGAACGGCACCGTCATCGCCGAGGACCGCAACGAGAATCTGCCCTCTTATCTCGACCTGCGCTTTCCCGCCTCCGACATTCCGGCCCAGGCGCGGGAACTCTACCGGCGCAACCGGCTGCGGATCATTCCCGACGCCAACTACACCCCGGTTCCAGTCCAGTCGCGCGATCCTGCGCCCCTGGACCTGAGCGACTCGGTGCTTCGCAGCGTCTCGCCCGTGCATCTCGAATACATGCGCAACATGGGCACGCTTGCCTCCATGTCGATCTCGATCCTGCGGGACGGCCAGTTGTGGGGGCTGATCTCCTGCCACAGCCGGGAGCCCAAGCGGGTGTCGCTCCAGGTGCGCAACGCCTGCGATTTCCTCACCCAGATCTTCTCCCTTCAGCTGGAGGCGCGGGAGAATACGGCGCTTGCGGAAAACCGGGTGCGCCTGGGCGCGGTGCAGGCCACGCTGCTTGCCCATATGGCGGCGGAGGACCACTTCATCGCCGGCCTCGTGAAGCATCCCGAGGACCTGATGCGGCTCGCCGGCGCCCAAGGGGCGGCCGTCCTCACGGACGATCATTGCTGGTGCCTGGGCCGGACGCCGGAGGAGAGCGACGTCAGGGCGCTGTTCGCCTGGCTATCGGAGCATCACCAGGAAGACGTCTTCGCCACCGATCACCTCTGCGCGATCTATCCGCCGGCAAAGGCCTATGCGGACCGGGCGAGCGGGCTTCTGTCCATCTCGATCTCGAAGGCGCATGCGAGCTATGTGCTCTGGTTCCGCCCCGAGGTCGTGCAGACCGTGAAATGGGGCGGGAATCCCCAGAAGCCGGTCCAAGAAGAGGCAGGCAGCCTGAGACTTCATCCCAGGCGGTCCTTCGAGATCTGGAAGGAGACGGTGCGGGAGCGCTCGCTCGCCTGGGACCGGAGCGAGATCGAGGCGGTCAAGGAGCTTCGCAACGCCATCGTGGGCATCGTGCTGCGCCGGGCCGAGGAGCTGGCCGCCCTCTCCGAGGAGCTTCGCCGCTCCAACAAGGAGCTGGAGGCCTTCTCCTATTCGGTCTCCCATGACCTGCGCGCCCCGTTCCGGCATATCGTGGGCTATTCGGAGCTGCTGAAGAAGCAGGACTGGAACGAGCTGTCAGAGAAGGGCAAGCGCTACATCGACACCATCATCGATTCCGCCTACACGGCCGGAACCCTCGTGGATAATTTGCTGCGCTTCTCGCATATGGGCCGCACCGCCCTAAAACCCAGGCGGGTGGACATGACGGCCCTGATCGATGAGATCCGGCAGAAGCTGCCTGTGGATCCTCCCGAGCGCCGGATCCAGTGGGTCGTCGGCGATCTGCCTGTCATCACGGCCGATCCGGTGCTGATCCGGCTCGTGTTTGAAAACCTGCTGGACAATGCGGTAAAGTACACCCGTCCACGGGAAAAGGCCCGCATCGAGATCGGCTCCCATCGCAAAGACGGGGAGACGGTCTTTTTCGTGCGGGACAACGGTGTGGGCTTCGATATGAAGTACATCGACAAATTGTTCGGTGTGTTTCAGCGACTGCACCGGATGGAAGAGTTCGAGGGAACCGGTATCGGGCTGGCCAATGTGCGCCGCATCGTCGAGCGGCACGGGGGCCGGGCCTGGGCCGAGGGAGCGCTCAATGGGGGCGCAACCTTCTCGGTTTCCCTGCCTGACAGTATTGAAGGAGCGGCGTGAATGCCGGAATTGAAGCCGATCCTGCTGGTTGAGGACAACCCGAAGGATCTCGAACTGACGCTGGCCGCCTTGGAGCAGAGCCAGCTTGCCAATGAGGTCGTCGTGGTGCGCGACGGCGCGGAGGCGCTGGATTTCCTCTACCGTCGCGGCGCCCATGAAAGCCGCAACACCATCGACCCGGCCGTGGTGCTGCTCGACCTCAAGCTGCCGAAGGTCGACGGGCTCGAGGTGCTGGAGAAGGTCAAGGCCGACCCGCACCTGCGCCAGACCCCTGTGGTCATGCTCACCTCCTCGCGGGAGGAGAGCGATCTCGTGCGCAGCTACGAGCTTGGGGTGAACGCCTTCGTGGTGAAGCCCGTAGGCTTTCGGGAGTTCTTCGATGCGATCCAGGACCTCGGCGTGTTCTGGGCGATCCTCAACGAACCGCCGCCGCGGCGCAACGGCGAGTAGACGCATCGATGGACCAGCAGCCTCTCATCCAGTCAGACCGGGTGCTGCGCATCCTCCTTCTGGAGGACAGCGCGCTCGATGCTGAATTGGTCACCGAGGCGCTGAGGGATGCCAAGCTGCCGGTGGCGCTCGAACGCGTGATCTCGGAGGCCGAGTTCACCGGCGCCGTTCAGGACCGCCGTTGGGACCTGATCCTGGCCGATTACCGCCTGCCCGGCTTCGATGGCCTGAGCGCGCTCGAGATCGTGCGGGATCTTGCTCCGTCGACGCCCTTCGTCTTCGTCTCCGGGGCCCTGGGCGAGGAGGTGGCCGTCGAAGCCCTGAAGCGGGGCGCGACGGATTACGTGCTCAAGGAGAGGCTGGACCGGCTGCCCGCCATCGTCCTGCGGGCCCTGGCCGAGGCTCGGGAGCGTAGCGAGAAGCGCCACGCGCAGGACGCCCTGCACCGGCTCCTGGACGAGCGCACCGCTCTCCTGCACGAGCTCGACCATCGGGTGAAGAACAACCTGCAGCTTCTGCTCTCCCTGATCGGCATGGAGGTCCGCCAGGCCAAGGACCCTCATGTGCGTCAGGTTCTGGGTCGCATGAAGGAGCGCCTTCAGGCGCTCGCCGCCGCGCACCGGGATCTCTACGACGGGCAGGGGTCGGCGCGGTTCGATGCGGCCCAGTTCGCCAGAGGGCTCTGCGAGGAACTTGCCGCCGCCCTGCCCGATGTGAACATCAAGCCGGAATTCGAGATCGGCAATGTGGAGGTCGGCGCCGCGAAGGCTGCCCCCATGGCGCTCCTGTTCAACGAGATCGTCGTCAACGCGCTGAGCCACGCCTACAAGGAGCGGCATGGAAAGCTGAAGCTCACCCTGCGCATCCAGGACGACGACACCTTGCTGTTCCAGCTCTCGGACGACGCCTTCAGCCTGGAGGAAAAGAGGGCTGCCAAGGACAGCGCCTCCGGCACGATCCTGAAAGCCCTGGCACGCCAGCTCGACGCCGTGGTGGAGTGGCCGCGCGACGATCCGGCGACATTGGTGCGCGTTACCATGCCGGTTCAGGAAGCTGGCTGATGGTCGGAGGATCCGAGGCTGGGAGCGGAACAGGACGGCCGGCCGGGGATCTTCCTGCGAAGGATCGTCCTGAAGGAGCCAGAGTCTCGCTGAGGCAGGTGCTCTGGGGTCTCGTGCTCGCCCTGGCCCTGCCGGCGATTCTCGTGGCGGCAGGCGGATTCTATTCGATCTACCAAGCCGACCAGCAGGCCACCGACCGTCGCCTGCAGGAAACGGTCCGCGCGCTGAGCCTGTCGCTCGATCGCGAAATCGACAAATCGCTGCTGGCGCTGCAGGTGATGGCCCAGTCGCCCCACATCGCCAATGGAAATTTCGAAGCCTTCTACCAGCAGGCGGAGAACGTCAGCCTGGCGGATCCATCCTGGATCTCGCTGTTCGAGCCTGGCGGCCGGGCTCTCGTCAACACAAGGATTCCTTACGGATCCCCGTTGCCGGACAGCAACCGGCTGAATGTGTTGCGACAGGTTCAGGAAACCCGCAAGCCTCACCTGTCCGATCTCGATGTCGGCTCGGTCAGCGGCCGTTTCCGCATCACCCTCGACGTGCCCGTCATCCTGGACGAAAAGGTCGCCTACATCCTGTCGCTTGCGATGGGGCCCGACGCCTTTCAGGCGATCATCCGCGATCAACGGATCGCCGATGGCTGGAACGCCGCGGTGCTCGACCGCAGCGGAAAGATCGTGGCCCGCTCCCGCTCGCCGGAGCAGTTCGTGGGGCAATTTGCCAGCCCCTATGTGCGCGACGCCATTGCTGTCGCTCCAGAAGGCAACCTTCGGAGCGTGACGCTCGATGGCATTCCGGTCCGCACCTATTTCAGCCAATCGCAAACCTACGGCTGGGCCTTTGCCATCAGCATGCCCGAGGCGGAGATCGCGAAGTCGGTTGAGCGCTCCCTGTTCTGGCTCCTGATCCTGGCAGGGGTCGTGTTGAGCGGCATCTTGCTGGCGGCTCTTCTGTCCCGAGCGATCGCAAAGCCCATCGACCGGCTCGTGGCCGCAGCCCATGCTCTGGGCCGCGGTGAAGAGGTGACCGGCTCTGCCACCACCCGCGTGTTGGAGTTCGACACGATCCAGAAAGCTCTGAGCGAGGCTGCAACGGACATTCGCACGCACGAACAGGAGCGGGAGGAAACTCTTAGCCATATGGCCGAAAGCGAGGCGCGCCTGCGCCTGGCGCTCAACGCCGGCGATCTCGGGTCCTGGGAGTTCACGCCCTCCACGGGAGCCTTCATCACCTCTGCGGCCTGTCGCGCCAATTTCGGCCGCGGGCCCCATGAGCCCTTCACTTACGCGGATCTTGTCGCGTCCATTCATCCCGAAGACCGCCAGGGGCAGGCGGACGCCGTTGCCGAGGCCGTTGCGAACCGCACCGACCTTCATGTGGAATACCGGGCGATCTGGCCGGACGGCAGCGAGCATTGGATCCGGGTGAGCGGGCGCACGCGGATCGGCGCCGACGGCCGGCTCTCCATGGTCGGCGTTTCCCAGGACGTCACGGAGCGCCGGCTTGCGGACGAGCGGCAGGCGCTTCTGCTGCACGAGCTCAATCACCGGGTCAAGAACACCCTGGCGACCGTGCAGTCGGTGGCGTCCCTGACCCGGCGCTCTGCCGAGAACGGCGATCCCGAGGCATGGACCGCCTTCATGGACCGCCTGCACGGGCTCTCGAAAACCCACGATCTTCTCACCAACAGCCAATGGCAGGGCGCGCTTCTCGAAGACGTGCTGAAGAACGAGCTGGAGCCTTACCAGGATTCCATGCAGCACCGCATCCGCCTGCGGGGCCCCAAGATCAATCTCCAGCCGAACGCCGTCCTGGCCCTGGGGCTTGCAGTTCATGAGCTGGCGACGAACGCTGTGAAGTACGGCAGCCTTTCGGTTCCTGACGGCAAGGTTCACGTCATGTGGGCGGTGACCGCAGGCCCCAACCCGCCGGCGCTGCTCGTGGAATGGGTGGAAAGCGGCGGGCCTCCGGTGAAGAAGCCCGAGCGTCAGGGCTTTGGAAGCAAGCTGATCCAGCGGGGCTTGGCGCAGCAGCTCGGAGGGGAGATCAAGCTCGATTTCGCGCCGAGCGGGGCTCGCTGCGTGGTCACCTTCCCGATCACGACCCTGGCTCCCGAGCTGAGCGACGAGGGCGAAGCCCAAAAGCGCTATGCGTCGTAAGGGCAGGGTTGTGCGCAGGACCCTGCCCACGCCTTGACAGAATGCCGCCGCCGGGGTGCTAACCTCCCATGCCTGCCTTTCATCCGGTGTTCCCATGACGACGATCCGAGACAAGCTCGAAAGCATTCTGGCGCGCTTGACTGAGCGCGCCTCCGACGAGCGCGTGTTCCTGCGCGTCTATGCGGATGCGGCCCGCGCCGCTGCCGATGCGGCTGACGCCCGGCGGCGCGAGGGCATTTCCTTGAGCCCGCTCGATGGAAGCATCGTGTCGATCAAGGACCTGTTCGACGTGGCGGGCGAGACCACCACCGCGGGCTCGGTCGCCCTGCGCGATGCGCCTCCCGCCGCCAAAGATGCCACCGTGGTCCGCCGGCTGCGCCAGGCGGGTGCCGTCATCCTCGGCAAGACCAACATGGTGGAGTTTGCCTTCTCGGGGCTCGGCCTCAACCCGCATTACGGAACGCCCGGGAACGCGGCGGACCCCATGCGGATCCCAGGCGGCTCATCCTCGGGCGCCGGGGTATCGGTGGCGGAAGACACCAGCGAGATCTCCATCGGCAGCGACACGGGGGGCTCGGTGCGCATACCGGCAGCCCTCAACGGCGTCGTCGGGTTCAAGCCCACGGCCCGCAGGGTTCCGCTGGACGGAGCCTTTCCGCTCTCGCCGAGCCTCGATTCCATCGGGCCGCTTGCCCGCACCGTTTGGGACTGCGCCGTCACGGATGCGGTCATGGCCGGCGAGGAGCCCCGCGCCCTGCGCTCCCATCCGTTGGCCGGATTGCGTGTTGGCGTCCCGCGCGGCCGCCTGTTCTCCGAGACGGAGCCGATGGTCGAGCAGGCCTTCGAGGCAGCGTTGAGCGGGCTGTCGCAGGCAGGCGCGGGAATCGTCGATCACAGTATCGAGGATCTGCTCGCGGCCATGGCCGACACCACGGTCGCTGCATCCATCGCCTCCATCGAGGCGTCGGAGGTTCATGCGGATTGGCTGGAGAGCAAGGCCGCCCTCATCGACCCGCGCGTGCGCTGGTGGATCGCCCGCAGCGGCACCGTGCCCGCGCCCACCTACATCCGCATGCTGCGCCGCAGGCGGGAACTTGTGGCCGCCATGGACGAGCGGCTGTCACCCATCGATGTGCTGGCGCTGCCGACCACCGCCATCTCCGCGCCGCTGACGGCGCCGCTGGAGGCCGACGACAAGCTCTACAACCGGACCGACTGGCTGATCCTGCGCAACACCATGTTCGGCAATCAGTTCGACCTGACCGGGATCTCGCTGCCGATCCCGGGCTGCGAGCGTCCGGTCAGCCTCATGCTGGTGGCGCGCCATGGGCATGACAGGAGACTTCTGGAGATCGCAGCAGGCGTGGAGCGGGCGCTCGCCGGCTGATCGTCCGATTCTTGGACACAGGTTCCCCTGTCGGGCGTTATGCTCACTCCTGACCGACGCTGACGAGAAACCGATAATGCGCAGCCTTTATCTCGGCCTCGGCTATGCGAGCCTCGCCCTCGGCGTGATCGGCATCTTCCTGCCGCTCCTGCCGACGACGCCGCTCGTGCTCCTGGCGGCCTGGTGCTTTTCGCGCTCCAACCCGGCCCTTGCGGAGCGCCTCTACAGCCACCGGCGCTTCGGCCCGCTGCTGACCACATGGCGCGACCAGAGAGCCATCCCTGTGCGCGCCAAGATCTGTGCGCTCGCGGCGCTGGCCCTGTCCTATGCGGTGATCCTGTGGCTCAGCGAAAGCCCGCTCCTGCCCATCATCCTCGCAGCCATCATGGGAAGCGTCGCCCTCTACATCGCAACCCGTCCCACGCCGAGGGACGGGCCGGAACCGAGCCTGCCGAAGGCTTGCGACGGCTGACTATGGTGATCAAGCTGCCTGAATGGCCTATTTGGACCGTATGTTGCTGAAGCTGATCGCATAGATCCTGTTTGGTTTACTCGTATTTCTGGATCACTCACTGTAGACGGCGAAACTCAGGCCCAAACCATTCACACCTTAGTCGCCCGAGCGCGATAAGCTCATTCTGGGTGTGTGCTGAACTTGCTGCGACTGCCTGACCTTCTGTCGTAGAGCCTACAGCGATGGCCGATCCGACGTTGCTTGGAACATCTCCGAACGCCGTTGCACCTTCTGCTCCAGAAAGCGGTTTTGAGAATTCTCCACATGCCTACCATGTCAAGGAACTAGTGGCCCGACTAAGCTGATTTTGTAGTGTCGGAGAATCCTAGCAGAGGAGAAGCGAGGGAGGTACATAGCAAGGCAAGTACCGAATTTGGATTCCCAGTCAGTAACTGGGTTACTCAGCAATCTTAAATGTTTAAGGGGGCTTGGTGGAGCTGAGGGGATTCGAACCCCTGACCTCTGCAGTGCGATTGCAGCGCTCTCCCATCTGAGCTACAGCCCCGGTCGCTTCATGACCAAGTGGCGCAAGTTTTAGGCCCCCCGGCTTTGGTCTGTCAATCGGCTCAGAGAGGATCTCGAACGCCCCTTTGGACGGGAGGCGACAGGCCTGTGCGGCTGTTATGGGTTGTTCAGCCCCGCTTGAGTCGCTACATGAGCAGCGCCGATCCCTGACAGGTTTCCCATGCGCGCCCTCCTCAACGTCATTCTCCTGGCCCTGCAGCTCTATACCTATCTGATCGTCGCCTCGGCGATCCTGAGCTGGCTCGTGGCCTTCAACGTGGTCAACACCCGCAACGATTTCGTCCGCTCGATCTGGAACTTCCTCGATGCGGTGACCGAACCGGTCCTGCGGCCGATCCGGAACATCCTGCCCAACTTAGGGGGCGTGGACATCTCGCCCATCATCCTGATCCTACTGATCATTTTCATCCAGAACCTGATCGTCGACTACCTCATGCCGATCGCGTTCTGAGGAGTTGCGGGGCCTTGCCGTGGCGCAGCCGTCCCGATGGCCTCGAGGTCAGGGTCCGCGTGACGCCCCGGGGCGGGCGGGATGCCCTCGACGGGGTGGAAACCCTCTCGGACGGCAGGCCGGTTCTGAAGGTTCGGGTCAGGGCTGTGCCGGAGGACGGAGCCGCCAACGAGGGCGTCCGCCGCCTGCTTGCCAAGGCTCTGGGGCGCCCAGTCTCGGCCGTGAGCCTTGAGGCCGGCGCAACCGCCCGGCTGAAGACGTTTTTGGTGGCGGGCGAGCCGGAGAGACTGGCGTCCGCCCTTGCGGAACTCACAGAACGGACACGCCCATGAGCGCTACGATCATCGACGGAAAAGCCTATGCGGCGGGCCTGCGGGCCCGCATTGCCGATGCTGTCGCGACGCTCTCGCAGGAGGGCGTCACACCGGGCCTTGCGGTGGTCATCGTGGGCGAGGATCCGGCAAGCCAGCTCTACGTGAAGAACAAGGCGCGCCAGACCGTCGAGGTGGGCATGCGCTCCTTCGAGCATGTGCTGCCGGCCTCCACCTCCGAGGCGGAACTCTTGGGGCTGGTCGCCGGGCTCAA
>JALYFY010000262.1 GCA_030777385.1 Pseudomonadota bacterium
CTCTCAATCCGATCTCGGGCCGCTCGCCATCGACGGCGAGATGGTCGCCGATGCCTCGCAGGAACCGGATGCCATAAAGGGAGATGCGGATGTTCACGGCGCTGGAATATTGCTGGCGGATTGAGGCGGCCGACAGGGCCGAGGCCGAGAGCTGGTAGGTGGGGTCTTTCTCGACCACGACGACGCGCCCCTTGAAGCCGGGATCGGCGAGCAGGTGATAGGCCGTGGAGGAGCCCATGACGGCGCCGCCGACGATCACGACATCGGCGTGGAGGGAGGCAGTTGAGGTCATCGTTCGAATTTCGTTGAGAGGATGATGGACGACTGGGTGCGCTCCACCCCCTCAACGGCGCCGATCCTGTCGATAGCCGCATCCAGGGAAGGAACGTCCTGAGCCTCTACCACCGCCAGAAGATCGAAGACACCCGCAACCGAATGAAGCGCGCGCAATTCCGGCATGCGCTGGAGTGCCGAGACCACGCCGCCGGACGCCTTGGGGGCCACCACGATGGTCACATGGGCCCGCACCAGGCGGCTCGAGACATCCTCGGCCAGCCGCAGGGTATAGCCCGCGATCACGCCCCGGCGCTCCAGGCTCTCGACCCGGGCCTGCACGGTGGTGCGGGAGAGTTTCAGGCGTCGTGCGGCCTCCGCATGGCCGATGCGGGCGTTCTCCCGCAGGAGGGCAATCAAGGCACGATCGGTGGCATCCAGCATCGTTATGACCAGTCAAGACGGCAATCTGCCGAAAACTACTCGGCTTTCCGTCAGCTTGTCTATGGCGCCTTGCAGGGCTTTGCCTTTTTCTGCTCCCATCACAGGGAGGTTTGAATGCACTCGATTCTCGTCATCGGCGCCGGCAAGATCGGCTCCACCATTGTCGACATGCTGGGCGACACCGGCGACTACAGCGTCACCGTCGCGGACAGCTCCGCCGCAGCCCTCGAAGCGGTCGCCAAGGATGGGGTCAAGACGATCCAGCTCGACTTCAGTGACGCGGTCGCCCTGCAGAACGCCCTGAAAGGCCATTACGCGGTGCTCAGCGCCGCGCCCTATCACCTGACCGGCCATGTGGCGCAGGCCGCGCGTCTTGCCGACGTGAACTACTTCGACCTCACCGAGGACGTGGCCACCACCCGCATGGTCAAGGAGCTGGCCGAAGGCGCCTCGACAGCCTTTATCCCGCAATGCGGCCTTGCCCCCGGCTTCATCTCCATCGTGGCGCACGACATCGCAAGCCGCTTCGACAAGCTCGACACCGTGCGCCTGCGCGTCGGCGCCCTGCCGCAATATCCGTCGAACGCCCTGTCCTATAACCTCACCTGGAGCACGGACGGCGTCATCAACGAGTATATCGAGCGCTGCGAAGCCGTGGTCGACGGCAAGCTGCGCGAGGTTCCGGCCATGGAAGAGCTGGAGGAGTTCTCCCTCGACGGCACCCGCTACGAGGCCTTCAACACCTCAGGCGGCCTCGGCACCCTGTGCGAAACGCTCGAAGGCAAGGTGCGCAACCTGAACTACAAGACCATCCGCTACCCCGGCCACTGCGCCCTCATGCGGGTGCTGCTCAACGACCTGGGGCTGCGCAACCGCCGGGAGGTTCTCAAGGACATCCTGGAGAACGCCGTGCCGGCCACCATGCAGGACATGGTCATCGTGTTCGTGACCGTGACCGGCGAGCGCGCCGGCCGCTACGTGCAGGAAACCTATGCCCGCAGCGTCTACGGCCAGAAGGTGGCAGGCATCCAGCGCACCGCGATCCAGGTGACCACCGCTGCCGGCATCTGCGCCATGCTCGACCTGCTGGTGGAGGGCAAGCTGCCCCGGCAGGGCTTCGTGCGCCAGGAGGAGATCGACCTGGACACCTTCCTGGCCAACCGCTTCGGCCGCGTCTATGCGGGCGAGCGCCTGGACGAGGCCAGCGAGCCGGCGGTGAAGAAGATCCAGCTCGACGCGGTGGCGTGAGGGAGGTGTCATTCCCGGCCGGAGATGGCGCAGCCATCGGAGGGGAAGGGAATCCACAGCACCGAGCGTGATCGTGGATCCCCTTCCCTCGCTGACGCTCGCCGGGGATGACAGTTTACCTTGTGAGGAGGGAGCTCTGAGCCAAGCTTCTTACCAAAACCGCATGACCCTATTCGGGAAAAGCAGTTCCCTGCTTATCCGAAAATGCTTTAAGACGGTGGCCTGACAGCCGCCGTCGTTTCGTTACAAGCGACGGCGAGGGCTTCACATTAAGCCCGAGCCCGCATCGAGGGAGATTGACCATGACCGCGAGCCTGAAACCCGTATCCACCGCGCCCGCCTCCGTGGCAGAGGAGGCCCGCGCCATCCTCGCGCGCCTCGGCGTGCCGGAGAGCGCGTTCGCGTCCGGCGGCCGTCCGGCCACCTCCCCGATCACCGGCGAGGTGATCGCCCATGTGCGCGAGACCACCCCGGAGGAGGCCAAGGCCGCCATCGGCCGGGCGGACGCCGCCTTCAAGGCCTGGCGCACGGTTCCGGCACCCAAGCGCGGCGAGTTCATCCGCCTGCTCGGCGAGGAGCTGCGCGCCTCGAAGGAGGATCTCGGCCGCCTCGTGACCCTGGAGGCCGGCAAGATCGTCTCGGAAGGCCTCGGCGAGGTGCAGGAGATGATCGACATCTGCGATTTCGCCGTCGGTCTCTCGCGCCAGCTCTACGGCCTGACCATCGCGACCGAGCGCGCCGATCACCGCATGATGGAAACCTGGCATCCGCTCGGCGTCTGCGGCGTGATCTCCGCCTTCAACTTCCCCGTGGCCGTGTGGTCGTGGAACGCGGCGCTTGCGCTGGTGTGCGGCGACAGCGTGGTGTGGAAG